>JBJUHT010000042.1:0-4920 GCA_046070105.1 Dolichospermum sp. | reverse complement strand
GAAACCGCCATTGGATTAGCAGAGGAACTATTAGATCAAGGGGAACAAGTAATAATTTTTACTGAGTTCTTAGAAACTGCTGATGCGATCGCCTCTCGACTTGGTGGACTGCTTCTAACTGGCCAAACTAAAGCAGAAGATAGACAGCAATTAGTAGATGATTTCCAAAATGGTAAGAATAAAATATTTGTTGGCACAACAAAAGCTGGTGGTGTCGGACTAAATCTAACTGCTGCTAGTAACGTAATTTTGGTTGACCGACCCTGGACTCCAGGAGATGTTGAGCAAACTGAAGATAGATGTCACAGATTAGGACAATCTAATGCTGTCTTTTCCACGTGGATACAGCTTGGAGAAATTGATAAATACAGCGACGAATTAATTCAGTTAAAGCAGGAAAAAATAGAACTTGTATTGAAGGGAAAACGTAAGACAATAAAATTTAATTCAGCGATAGAATTGGCCAAAGAGTTGTTAGAAATTTTGTAATCGCCTTAGCCGATACATTATTAGTGCTATCGGCTATTTTGGTATTTTTTGTCCTTGCGACTGTGTGTAGATTTAATTACTTGCTATTTTTGATAATCCATTTTCCAATTGTCGTTAAAGCTAATTCTATTTCTTCTGGACTAGCATTTTCTATCACACGCACTAACCGTTCCCTATTGGTAATTGAAAAGTCCTCACCAGCTATCAAGCTACAGAAATATTTTCTACTACCAGGTTTCAAAGCTTCCATGCTCTCAAGCATCGCTTCAAAAGTTGTTTGACTTACCCAAGAGCGTCCACTTCTAAATTCGGCGATTTGTTGAGCAGATACACCAATTAGTTCCGCTAAGTCTTTGGACTTAATTCCATACTTACTCATTGCACCTACCAGCAGTTCATTGATTTTTGGCATTAGTAGTAACCTCTGTTAAATATTGTAAACTTTATAAAACAACATTGTTGTTACTGTATGTTGTGCTATACTCTATTATAGTAGTTGAATTTCTTTGATTTGTCTACCAAAAAACATGAAAAATAAGAATTGACAACTTAACACACAAAAGTTTGTTAATGTTTTTCATGATAACCAATTCCAAATATAGCATAATCAAATGCTAGAAATATATTCAACAGCAAGTTGTAAAAAGGCGAAGGTTTAAATATGCCGCGACAAACATTATCAATTGTAGATAATACTTCTATGTTTGGTGTAGAAGTATCAGGATTTTATCAAACACCTAATTGTATGGCTATAAAAGCTATTCAAGCTAAATTGACAAGTGCTGATTGGTGCGTATGGAGTTATCTCCAGATGATTGATCCTTTTGGGGATCGCTTTATAGATATTCCCAATCCTCAAGAAATAGCAGACATTTTACTACTTAGTGAGAAATCTGTAAGAAGATCACTTCATAAATTAGAAGAGCTTGGCTTTTATGCTACTCAAATAATTGCCATTAAAGGTAAAAATCTTGCTGGAAAAACAATTAAAGATAACAAACTGGACAAGGACAAAGTTGTCCGAGAACGGACAAAGATGTCCGAGAACGGACAAAGATGTCCAAAGACGGACAAAGATGTCCTGGAAAAGACAAATTTGTCCCCAGAAAGACAAAGTTGTCCAAATCAGCCGCTAGAACCCGCTCCTAGCAAGGCTTCTGAAACCCCTCATACTATTCATATTTATTCAGATTTAAATTCAAATAAAGAGAGAGAGACCCCCTTCACCCCCATTTGCTTTAATGATGAGGAAGATGAGGAAAAAGAAAGTCCAAAAGATACTTTAGATTCCGTTGATCAACAAACAACAGCAGACAGAGTAAGAAAAAAATGGGAGGAAACAGGCGTATTGCCCTCAGAGCCGCTCGAATTTGAGGCGTGGGTACAAAACGACCTAGGAACAGAAATTATAGCCTTATATCGCAAATCAAGACGAATTGCTACAACAATTCGAGGAGATATTAATCCTAACTTTGCAAAATACGTTGCAGCACAATGTCCAGGAAAAGATATTGATTATGGATACGCCAAGATTCGGAAGATGGAACGTAATCCGCAGGAATGGGAAATTTTGGCCTCAATGGTTGTCAAGTGGCAATCATCAGTTCGCACAGGTAATCAAGAGATTAATCTTGTTCAGGAAATAAATAAACAAGAAAAACAAGGACCACCAATCGTTAATTTTGGGGGAAGAAGAATATGATAGATTATCAAGATTTTCAAGCAGCCATTCAAGAATTAGAAAGTTTTTATGGGGGTAAAATTCTTAATGGTGGAATCCTAGAAGCCACTTGGTATGAATGTTTTAAAAATGTATCTGTTGAAGATTTAAATTACGCAATATCTAAATGTTTTAGATATAATCCCAGGCAGTACAATTATTTCCCAAGTCCAGAAGAGATCAGAAAATTAATTTTTGATTCTCAAGAAAATTATCAAGCATCCAAAGTAGTGCAAGCTTCTGATTTTATTTTACCTTCTGAAGATAGTAAAAAAGCTAATCAGAGAAATATGATCTGGAGGCTTTACCTACATTATAAGTTTAACAAAAAAGTAGGAACATCCGAAAAAGACAGAGAAGATTTTTTTGAAAGATTTAAAGATCATTCAATTGCCGAACTTGAACTACTGATAAGCTTAGAATTTAATCACATTACCAAGAATGTTAAGGTAGATCCGCTAACAAGTAATGAGATTGATCCAAAAGCCAAGGAATATCTAATGACGTTCTCTAATTTAGTTAGAGGTATTAATTAGAAAAATAGCCGATAACATTAATAGTTATCGGCTTAATTAGCTTGTTTATGTTTCTTTAACTGCTTTGGACATTTTCAATTTTTATCTTTTTCATAGGCTTATAGCCTATGGGAAACTTGACAGCGATGGGATTGTTATTTAGATCCTGTTTTCTAATTCTATAACGTTCACCTTCATACATTAAATAAATGTAGTGTGTTTTAATTCTCATTACTACAAATTCTCTTTCTTGATTATCAAGAAAAGCTGTAATTAAATCATCTTTTTTCAAAAGTAACTTAGTCCTACGCTTGTAAACCTTGTAGTCAATGATTTTATCAGCATTGATAATATCATTGAAGTCGTTTATTGCCAATGATTTGACATTACCATCATTATTGATAATGTCCAAGTAGAATTTGCGAATTTTTGCAATTTTCCATACGGTATAAGTACCGTCTATTTCCAGAACTTTTATTGAATTACCAACTTGTGCAATTTTTCTGTGTGACATATCCTTGTTTTTCTGACTTTTTAGTTGCCTAAATTGTTTACAAATTTTAGAGGATAATGTTATATCCTGTTTAACTATTCCCCAGTATTTTTGTACTGGGGTTTTTATTTTAGTAGGCAGGGAACAATGTTATTAAATCATCGTTCCTATATCCAACATTAAGATACGTATTCCCACCCAATAAATATTCTTGTGTCTTTTCGTCGTAGAAGACCTTTTCTTCTACTAATTCTTGACAAGCTTTTACAAATTGAGGAACGATTTTATTATAATCCTCCTCGTTTGTAATAATGTCATTGAAATTTGTTATCAAAATGTATGTTGCTTTGCTGTAACCAAACCAGCTAGTTCTTACTGAAAGCTTGAAAGATGGAAACAAATCTCTCAATTTTCTTTTTATTTCTGTATTTTCTGTAGACTTTTTCTTTTCCTTAGCCATTTTCTTTTCCCTCATTCTTTTATTATTATAATATTTTATTTTAATATTGTCAATACTTAATTCTATAAATTATTTATACAAACTGCCTAATAATCGCTAAAAAACCCGGTGCAATGACCGGGTTTAAATTTTATTGAAAGTAACTAGACTTGCAAGGTTTTTGTGTTGCGCTGCTGTGATTCCTTAGCTTGCTATTGATAAAGAGTCTCTAACATTATAGCGTCAACATATTCCTTAAAGGCGAAAGCTCTATCAAAAGCTTCATCTAATGAAATGGCAATTTCTTTTCCATCACAATATTTGTAGATGTATTCTGTAGATTCTGTAGACAATTGTTCTTTTATGCCCTGGTATTCAAAGGTTACATTGGGTGTAGGATACATGGACATTTTTAAATAGTCTGAAAATTGCTCTAGTGGATATTTTTCAAAAAAATATTCTCTGAGATTTAACGTATCCGCTCTCTTTGAAGATAAAGGATGTCTTGGGATTACCTCAATTGTTGTATCCTCCCAATGTTTAACCCAATCCTCAATTGTTTTATGAAGAGGAAATTCATCTCCATTTTTATTTAGAAGAATTACTCCTTCTTGGTAAACATCAAAATGTACTCCCTTTATTAGAAGATTGCCATCTTTATAAACACCGGGTTCTCCACAACCAGATTCAACCAATTGATAGTAAGCAGTCATTTTCTTTTCCCTCATTCTTTATCTTATATTATTATAATATTTTATTTTAACATTGTCAATACTCAATAATTTTATATTTTTTTATACAAATATTATTAGTGATTTTATATTTTTTAATGGCAATTACTTTAAATCATAAAAGACAAGGTTTTACACTTTTCTTTTATGATTTGGATTAAAAAGATTAATTACCTTTTTTGCCTATTTCTGCATTGCTCTATTACCTTATACAAACTCCTTGGGTATAGGTAAGGATTACTAGAAACAACGCTTTCTCTATGAGGACTTAGCCAATAAGCATCTTGTTCTTCTTGTTGCCTTTCTGAAAAAGATTTAATTTCTTTATTAGGTTTTTCTTTATCTTCCTTCATTGTTTTCTATTTTTTGTGATTTTCTTGTTGACTTTTTCTGTCTTTGGTGTTACCATATTAATATACACCAATTAAAGGAGTATGTCAATAAAATAATGAAAAAAGACCTTCTTCCAAAAAATAGATCAGTTAGTGATCTGAAAGCACATCTGATTTTAGCAACAAAGAATAGACGTAAAG
>JBJUHT010000041.1:0-3806 GCA_046070105.1 Dolichospermum sp. | reverse complement strand
GGCAAATGTGGTTAATAGTGTATTTACTGATGCTAATGGAGCATTAGTTGGCAATCAGGCTTTAGGGGTAAACAGTGCAGCTTTAGTCAGTGTCACAACTTCCGGTATTGCTGGAACTTATTTAGTGATTAATGATGGTGTGGCTGGTTTCCAATCAAGCAATGACCTATTGGTGAATATCACAGGATATACTGGTACATTACCAGTTTTGGGTAATATTACTGTTAGTAGCTTCTTTATCTAATTGCCCAAAGTTTAACCCAAATCACCCTCATATTTCTTGATCTGGTGTTGCTGATTTTGGGGATGAAAACAATATTGCATATATTCAAACCCCTTGTAGAGACGTTCCATGGAAAAAGTAATTTCTATAAATTGGTTTTGTTAGGTAGCTTAAAAGCAGTTGATATGTGGTGTCATGTTATAGCGAAGCAAATAAAGAAGGATACCATTTGAAAAGAAACACATATTAGATTTAAACGGAATACTATTTCTGAAATTTTATTACGAGGTGGTCAATTTTTTATTACCTCTCAAGTAATTATAATACATACAACCCTTTTTCAATCGTTTCTGCACCTAGCTTAATTTCTATATAAAAAGGAACTTGTGATTCAATCATAAAACTAGAACGCAGGGTTTTTCTTCCTACTATTTTCTCATCTATCATTTCTCTTGATGCTTCATAAAAAACCAAAATTTTCAGATTTGCAGGTAATTTATCATCAGCATTAGTGGTACATACTTGTAAAGTCAGACTATATAAACCATTATCTTTAGTTGCTTCCGTCTCTTCTTTTTTAATTTTCAAAAGTAGAGGTATATTGATTTGACTGCTATTAATAATTTTAGCGATTTCGTTTTCTTCATTATTTTTACCTCTACGTTTGAATGCTAAATTCTGCTCTCTTTGAAGACTTTTTTGATTTAGGAAATTTCTTGGAACATCCCAACCTACGGGAAAATTCCTTTTATCAAACTTACCAGATAAAGAAACGATATTGTTTTGTTGATCATCTCTATTTTCATCCGTATGCAACATTTCAATACTTTGAATAGGAAACCCATTTAATTCTGTGAGTATCTTCCCTTGAATAAGATCTACAAGTCTTTCTATATCTGCTTGATTACCTTCTATAAATAACTTGATACTACCTGATTTAACATCAGTAATTGTAATGGTATTTCCTGAATATTGCCTTAAAATAGCTTGCATAGCTTGCAGAAATTCTATCTTATCCACAGAATTAATATCACCGTCTAAAGTAATCACCACTTTTATTATTATTATTTTAGTCTCACTATCTATAGATGATATCTCAACAGGTTGTTCTGTTGTCAAAAAATCTTGCCAATTCAATGTTAAAGCTTCACATATTGTTTTAAAAGAATCAATTGCAATAGGTTCACCCTTAAAAAACTTGGTAACTGTACTCCGAGATATCACTTTCTCAGCAAAACTAAATTTTGACTCATATCCCAGCCTAAAGAGAGCTTTTTCTGCCCGTTTTATCAATTCAGGAGAAGCTGTAATAGTCATTCTTTTCTTTTTTATCATAATTAAGGAGTATCGTACAGTTGTATTTAATTATTTAATCACAATTAGGTATAGGTCAAACATAAAACAAACATAAAATAATCATTAGACCTGTGGTGAAAATTACATAAGCGTTCTCTAAAACCCTTGTAGAGACGTTCTATAGAACGTCTTTACATTAATTAAAACGTCTCTACATTAATTAAAACGTCTCTACATTAATTTCCACAAGATGTCTATTACTGAAACATGAGTTTAAGTATCTGGGGTTATGTTGAAATCAGCAACAACTCTCAAAATACTTAATCACAGCAATTTATATTGCACCTAGTATTCTGAGAGTAGCTATTTGCTGTTCAGTTAAACCTTCAACATCTGTAATATTCATACCTTCATAAGGTCTAGATACTCGCATAATTTGATGATGAGATGTTTCCATCTCCCATAAACGAATTGTTCCATCTCTACTACAACTTCCTATAGTTTGGCCATCGGGAGAAAAAACTACACAGTCAATTCTTTTCTTATGACCTAAAAGAGTTTGTTTACACTCACCAGTTTCAATATCCCAAAGTCTAATAGTTCCATCTGTACTAGCGCTGACGAGAATTTGATCATGAAAATCAATAGATGTGACTCTATCTGTATGTCCCTGGAAAACTAGCAGACATTCACCAGTTTTCACATCCCATAAACGAATTGTTTTATCCTCACTACCACTAATGATTTTTTGATTATTAATAAATTTAACAGAATTTACTCTATTAGTATGTCCCGTTAAAACTTGTAGAGATTGATAAATATTACCATCCCAAATGCTGATTGTGCTATCTTCCGAACCACTGACTAAAAGTTGACCATCGGGACTATAAGCAATTGACTTTGTTCCTCCAGTGTTAGTCTCATTTTGTTGGAGAATTTGATATTCACCAGTTTTCAGATCCCAGATAGTCACTTTTTGAGTAACACTACTACTGGCTAGTTTTTTATTATCAGGACTAAATGCTAATGACCAAATTCTTTCTTCTTGTCCAAATAGGGTTTTTAAACATTCACCAGTTTTTACGTCCCATATTTTGATAGTTATGTCTGTACTACCACTAGCTAATTTTTCACCATCAGGACTAAAAGCTAGTGACCAAATTGTATTTTTATGTCCTAGTAGAGTTTTCACACATTGACCAGTTTTAATATTCCAAAGTCTTACTGTTGCAGTGTTATCTCCACTAGCTAATATTTCACCATTGGGATGAAAGGCAATTACTAACTGCCAATCAGTATAACCATACAAAGTCTTAAGACATTTGCCTGTATGGATATCCCATAATCTAATTGTTTCGTCTTCACTACTACTAACGAGTCTATGACCATCAGGATGAAAAGCAGTTGACATTACCCAATAGGTATGAGCTTCTAAAGTTTTAAATTCCCACGTCTTAATGTCGTAAATTTTGATAGGATGATATTTATGAGAATCATCATATCGTAATACACAACAAGCAAGCTTTTGGCTGTCTGGACTAAAAGAAATAGACCTAACTGAAGCTTTACTCTCGGTTAATGTCTGAATATGCTGCCATTCTCCATCTTTAAATTCCCATATTTTTACTACTTCTCTTTTATCTTCATGAGTCACTCCAGCAATAGCACTGGCAATAAATTTACCATTAGGACTAAAGCTAAGTGAACTAGCTACTGTATCCAATCCTGATAAAGAATATAATAATTGACCAGTTTCCACATCCCAGATTTTTACATCTTGACTACCACTAGCAAGTTGTTGACCATCAGGACTAAAATCAATGGGAAATACACCTTGCTGTATTTGTTGTGGCAGGGTTTTTAAGCATTGTCCTGTTTCAATGCTCCATATTTTTACACCATCACCACCACAACTGGCAACTTTTTTACCATCAGGACTAAATTTAACAGCAATTACCCAACCTGTATGTCCTAGCAAAGTTTTTAATAATTGACCTGTATTTACTTCCCATATTTTGACTGTTTTATCTATGCTACTACTGGCTATTAGTTTGCTATCAGGGCTAAATGATATTGATAAAATATAGTCATCATGCCCATCACATATACTTATAAGTTGATTATCTTCTATTCTCCAAATACGAATTTGTTCACTGATATCACCACCTGCAAATAATTTGCCATCTGGACTAAATTGCACATTTAAGATAGTACCAAAGATATCGGTAAATAGACAATTTTGAAAATTTGCTCCTGTAAAATTAACATTGTGAATAAATATTCTACT
>JBJUHT010000040.1:0-7889 GCA_046070105.1 Dolichospermum sp. | reverse complement strand
CTCTTAATATGCAAACTAATCCTCTTAAACAATTACAAGTCAATCTTTCTGTAACTGCTGCTACCATAGCCTTGTTGGTGACAGCGCCATCAATAGCTCATGGTCAAAATAATACCACCACTAAGCCAGCCTCATCAACTCCTAAGACATCAGTAGTTAATACATCCATTACTGAAGCTGAAGTGCTGGCTGCTCAGAAAGCCTGGGGTCAAGCATTGGTTTCCATTAGCACTACCTATGATGAGAAAGGAATGGCCGCTGCTAGAAAATTAGCTGACGATATAATAGATACATTATACGCTTATCAATCTGGATTAGTGTTGTTTAAGCCAACCTTGACAACTGGAGACCAGACCTTCCGCACGACACACAAAGGAGCTTTGTCTTATTTTGTGGGTGGTGATTCCTCTTTCCCTCAAGATACTGGTTTTGCTCTCAAAGGATGGCGAAAAGTGGAAATTCGCAACGCTGGCATTTTTATTGTCGGTAATACTGCTACTACTATGGGTAATGTTTCCATAACTGATAAAACAGGTAAAGTCACAACAGTAGATAAAACCTGGCAATTTATCAGAGGTGGTGACGGGAAATTGCGTATTATTTTACACCATTCTTCTTTGCCCTATAGTCCAAAATAAATATGAAATAAACCGCCGACTTCCCCCGGAAGTCGGGGATATGAAATGCTGTAGCTTAACCCAACCCACAAATTACTCCTCTATTTCTTCCTCAGTAAAAACGGGAGGCCATAATTCAGAAATAGGCAATTCCCAACCTGGTAAAAGTTCAGGTAAAGTTAAAATATCATTGTTTCTAAAAGCAATTGGTTCACCTAATGTGCGATAAACTGTAACAGTTTCTTCATCAGGATCAATTAAAATTCCTACCACAGCACCCAAATTAATAAAATTGAGAATCTTCTTTTTTAAAGTCTTAATTCTATCACTTTGAGATTTAATTTCTACTACTAAATCAGGTACAAGTTCACCAAAATAACGAGGACTTTGACGTAACCTTGCAGCACGAACAAAGGAAACATCGGGAGCAGTTAAATTACTATCTGGTAAAATAAAACCACCCGCAGAATCAAATACTCTTCCTAAGCGACGGGGATTTATCCAAGCAAAGAGGAAAGCAATTAAACGACTGCTAATTTCACTAGATACAATATCCGATGGACCCACAATAGAAATTCTCCCGTTTTCTAATTCCATATCATAATCTAAACCTGCATCATTGATAGCAGTTTGCAGTTTTTCTACATCTTTAATAGTCATGATCGGCATAATTTGGGACTCCTGAAAGATAAGATATAGTTGATTAATATTTTACATTAGACCTGTTGTGAAATGTAAAAATATGCTGTAAAAGCTCATTCTTCATAATCAGGACTTACGCAAAATATCTCTCAAACCCTCTTTTCTTCGTTATCTTCGTTCCTATGCCTTCGGCACGCTTCGCGAACGTGGTTCATTATTCCGTGACTTGTGCGTAAGTACTAATAATTTCATGGTCGTGCAAAAACTAACGGGAAAAGATATGGAACAAGAAAACGTGATTAATTAGTGAGCGATCGCTGTGGTACATTGTCTGAATCAGGATTTACAGGATTTCAGGATTTACGGGATGAGGTTGCTAATTTGACGGTGGTTAATTGGTGGCGATCGCTGTCCCTATATCCCTAGATCCCCGACTTCTTAAAGAAGTCGGGGATCTGAAATAACTCTAATCGCACTCCTGTCACTTCATATCCCGAATTCCTCAAGCATTTTCTAAAGATTCCCCTTTCAAATAACGTTCCAGTGCATCCGTCACCAACTTATTAAGATTTACCCCCCGTTGTTGAGCAAATAACGCCGCTTGACGATGAAGTTGGCTACCTACACGGACATTAAAACTCCCCTTAAATGGCTTCTCAGGCTCAATCCCTTTTTCTTCACAAAGAGACAAATAATCATCAATTGCTTCCTCAAAACTAGCCCTGAGACTAGCCACATCTTCCCCTTCAAAACTAATTAAACTGCGGATATATTCCACCTGTCCGTAGAAGGTTTTATCATCATCACTATAGTGAATAGACCCGAAATAATCCTTGTATTGCATCATGTTATTCATAGCAATTCTTCCCCTTGGAGAATCTCGATAATCTGTTCAATCTGATATCGTTTGAGAATATTTTGAGGATGGGGTTTATGTAACGTAATAATCACTCCCGCATCATTGAGAAAACGCCGCCGAGAACCTCCCGTTTTACCTGTGCTGACTTCCTCAAACCCAAACCCCGAAAGCAAGCTGACTAACTCCTCCCAGGTGAAATCCTTGGGAATGCTAAGAAACCGCTTAATTAATTTCTCCCTGCGGGTCATGAGAACTCCCGACTGCTTACTTCCATTATCTGTCCTCAACGATTTTTTGCAACTAAAATTAGTTACATTATCACATTAAACCGATTACCGATTTTAGGCGTTGCTGACATTTCAACCTCTTACTCTCTGCGACTCTGCGCCTCTGCGTGAAACAAAATCATACTCTTAATCAGCAACGCCCGATTTTGGCGTTGCAGTGCTTTGGGTATCCCATAATAACTGTTGAATCTTAATATCAGCACTTTACTATTACTAAATAATAACATTTTTGTTGATAAATGTCCCAATAAATTACTATCCTTAATAACTCTAATCGCACCACCATAAGGTTGTTAATTTGAGGATAATTAATTGTCTGATAGCGTAGCGTGGCGCAGGCCATATCAGGATTTCCAGGATTTCAGGATTTACAGGATGAGGTATCCGGTGGTTAATTGGTGGCGATCGCTGTCCCTAAATCCCTAGATCCCGGACTTCTTAAAGAAGTCCGGGATCTGAAATAACTCTAATCGCACCAAAACAGATTCAAGTAGGCTTCCTATATTTTTGATAAAATCATGAATAAATCAGGGTTTTTCAAATGCACGTTATTACTCGTAAGCGGTTGAATGAATTTGCTAAAATCCATCCAGATACAAAAATGCTCTAGCTCAGTGGTATCAATTAGTAAAAGCAAATGAATTCAGATCCTTTGCCGAACTTAGGCAAATTTTCCCATCAGCAGATCAAGTAGGTAAGTTGACAGTATTTAACATTGGAGGTAACAAAGTTAGACTCATTGCAGCAATTCACTATAACCGCAAAAAAATCTATATTCGTGCAGTGTTAACTCATCTAGAATACGATCAAAAAAAATGGAAAGAATAATGCCAACCTTAAACATCACTGAAACTATCACAGCTTGGTCATCCATTGCCGAAAATATTTTTGTTCCTCACACAGAAGAAGAATATGAACATCTAGTTAATATACTTGATACACTCATTGATCAAATTGGTGAAGATGAAAGCCATTCTCTGGCATCTCTTATGGAAGTCATTGGCGTATTAATTGAAAATTATGAAAATGAACATATTCCTGAATTATTGTGAACTGTAAAAATATGCCAGAAAAACTCATTCTTCATAATTTCATTGTAGTGCAAAAACTAACGGGAAAACAAGCTTGCTAATTTGACGGTGATTAATTGTCTGATAGCGTAGCGTGGCGCAAGCTATATATATCAGGACTTACAGGATGAGGGATCTGTTTGCAGATGAGGTTGCTAATTTGACGGTGATTAATTGTCTGATAGCGTAGCGTGGCGCAAGCCATATCAGGATTTCCAGGATTTTAGGATTTACAGGATGAGGTATTCGGTGGTTAATTCGAGCGATCGCTGTGGGAATTTGTCTGAATCAGGATTTACAGGATTTCAGGATTTGCAGGATGAGGTTGCTAATTTGAGGATAATTAATGATGAGCGATCGCTGTCCCTAAATCCCTAAATCCCCGACTTCTTAAAGAAGTCGGGGATCTGAGTACTACTAACCAACTTCAACAAAACAATGAAGCTAGACAAAAAAGCTACTAACAGCAATGCTGCCTAAACCGGGTAGTGTACCCGTGTATCCAGTTAAATTGACTACTAGATCCTGACTGGATTGAAACCCAGCAATACCATCATTTATCACTAAGTAATTTCCCGCAATGCCAGCAGTTGTAACACTCACTAGGGCTGCACTATTTATACCTAGAGCTTGGTTTCCGGCTAATCCTCCATTGGCATCGGTGAATACATTATTCACAACATTTGCTAAAGTAGTAGCAGCACTATTAGCAGCACGACTGAAACTAGTGGGGGCATTGATTGCTAATCCGGTGGAACTTAGCAGGTCAATTTTATCAGTGCCAATGGCAAAGTCAGTGATGCGGTCAGCACCAGAAACTAAGGACTGTCCAAACTGGAAAACAAAGGTATCAGCACCACCAAGACCTGTTAGAGTATCAGCGCCACCAGCACCGTTGATGGTGTCATTCCACTGTGTACCAGTCAGGGAATTATTGCTGCTATTGCCGATTATTTGAGTGGAGTCATTATACAGAACTGAGACATTATTACTGTTAAGGTTTGCCACAGCTAAGTCTGGAGTACCATTACCATCCAAATCCCCCACAGTCAAGGCATAAGGACTAGTCCCCACTGCAAAATTAGTAGCAGTGCCAAAAGTGCCGTTACCATTACCTAATAAGACTGAGACGTTATTACTGCCAAAGTTGGCGGTGGCTAAGTCAGATTTACCATCTCCGTTGAAATCAGCTATGATTATGTCTCTGGGATTAGTCCCCACCGCAAAGTTAGTAGCAGTGCCAAAAGTGCCGTTACCATTACCTAATAATACTGAAACGGTATTACTGCTAAAATTGGCGGTGGCTAAATCAGATTTACCATCTCCGTTAAAGTCTCCCACAACCACAGATAAGGGATTAACTCCCACATTAAAGTTAGTAGCAGAACTGAAACTACCAGCACCATTACCCAATAAAATTGAGACATTGTTACTGGCATCATTCGCCACAACTAAGTCAGACTTGCCGTCTCCATTGAAGTCTCCTGTTTTCACAGATGCAGGACCGCTTCCCACATTAAAGTTAGTAGTAGCACCGAAACTACCTGTACCATTGCCGAATGCAACTGAGACAATACCCTGACTGTAGGTTGTCAAAACTAAGTCGGATTTGCCGTCACTGTTGAAGTCCCCTATAGCTACGGATGTAGGATAGATAGTAGAGAGATTCGGCGGTAAGTAGAAAGTACCTCCTGAGATATTCAGGTTGATGGAGCTAAAAAGACTACTAGATCCACTTCCTAATGCGACGAGAAAAGCCTGAGCAGTTGCTTGAGTGGCATTACCGGCGGCAACTAAGTCGGTTTTACCATCACCATTGAAGTCTCCTACAGCTAAGTAACCAACAACAGGCAATTGACTAGGATCAAAGATAAAATAGTTAGTTGCTGTACTGAGTCCACTTACACCAGTCCCTAGTAAGACAGAAAAGTTGCCAGTACCAGTATTACCAGTTCCTACGACTAAATCAGATTTACCATCTCCGTTGAAGTCACCTACTGTCAAGGAAATAGGAAGGCCTGCGACAGCATAGTTAGTGGTGGGTTTAAAGATAGCCATGGATTAAACTCCCTCTTGTGAGTGAAAAATAAGTAATACATATATTTATGTTGACAGACTAAAAATATTTTGTCTAGCCATCAAAAGACTCTAAAAGCCCTAGAAAATGTCGCTAAAAGTATTATGTCAGACTAAACAAATTTAGTCGCAAAAAGCATGATAAAATCTTAAAAACTTGAAAAGTCTTGATTTGATGGGGGGGAGTAGTGCTAAACATTGAACAGATAATTGAAATTGCAGATAACCAAGTCTTTGAGCATCAAGGACAGCATCTCAATGATTTACGAAGAGCTATCCTAGAAGGGACACTACAGGGTAGGTCTTACGCAGATATCGCCACAGAACAGCACCACAGCGAAAAATATATCAAGGATAGCGCCAGTAAACTGTGGAAATCCTTATCTCAAGCAGTTGGCAAAAAAGTTAATAAATTTAATGTCAAGTCAACCTTAGGTAGATGTAGTTTCTCTTCAACTAATATTTTTAAAGGAATACAAATCAATAGTGGTAATCTCTTTAAAGAATCTGCACCATCATCAGAAAATGATCAAATTATCCATAAGCAAGAACAGATAACCTCTCATCTAGACTTAAAAGATGCACCTGAAATCGGTGATTTTTATGGACGGAAAGTAGAATTATCATTACTACAACAAAAAATCCTCCAAGGAAAATGTAATTTAATCAACTTACTGGGTATTAAAGGTATTGGAAAAACCACTTTATCTTTAAAATTACTTGATAACATCAAAGAAAATTTCCAATTCGTTATTTATAAAAGTTTAAAATCTCTACCCAGTTTAACACAACTAATTACAGAGACAATTTACCTTAATGATCAGCTTATTCGAGATAATTCACTTCATCAACTTTCACAATTTAAAAAAGCCATAGAAAAATACTCTTATCTGATTATCATTGACGATGTTAACTGTATTTTCTCAAAGCATCAAGTATCAGGTAAATATCAACAAGGGTATGAAGAGTACGGGAATTTATTTAAGTTATTATCAACAACCAAACATCAAAGTTGTCTAATTATCAATAGTAGTGAGGAAATTCGTGAATTATCTAAACCACAAAATGATCATAGTCATGTTTTCACTCTGGAATTATTAGGATTAGATGATGATGGTGCAAACATTCTTAAAAAATTTGGCTTAAAAAATGAGGAAAATTATCAAAAATTGCTGAATATTTATCAAGGAACTCCCCAATATTTACAAATCATTGGTTATCTTATTCAAGAATTATTTGCAGGTGACACCAATAATTTTTTGCAGCTAGATCAACCTTTTATAGATATTGAACTAACGGCTTTTTTAGAGCAAAGTTTAGATATTTTACCACCATTAGAAATAGAATTGTTGCGTTTTATAGCTAGTCAAAATGGCTCAATTTTATTAAGTGAACTAGAAAATAATTATCAAGGTTATGAGTCAATAGTTAGCAGTATTCAATCCCTAAAAAGGCGTTTCCTTCTTTCTACCCAACAAATAAATGCAGAAGTGAGTTTAGAAATTTCACCTGTGATTAGCAAATTTTACCACAAACTAGATTATAATTAAATCCCTAAACTCCCGACTTTTTCAAGAAGTCAGGGATCTAAATTCTAAATTAGATTCTATCTGGGTCAATATTTAATTCTCGCAACTTTGCTGCTAACCGTTGAGCTTTTTCATCAAACATTGCTGCTCTTTGGGCTTCAATTGTTGCTCTTTGGGCTTCAATTGCTGCTCTTTGGGTTTCAATTGCTGCTCTTTGGGTTTCAAATTCTGCACTTTCTTCCGGTGTAGGAACTAAAGATCCAGTAGATGTAAAATACCTTAATAAACCCTGAACAATTCCTAAATATAAACCTAATTCTTGACTCCATAAATGTCCCTTTTCATTGGGTTTCACAGGTTGATATTTACCATGTATTAAATAAAAACCTGTCAATTCTAAACTATAGGGATCAAACCAAAAATACTCAGGTGTGCGGAAAATATCTTGATAAAGTTCTTTTTTAGTTTCTCTGTCAGTTTTCGCTGTGGTTGGTGAAAGAATTTCCACAATCAGGTTAGGATATTTACCATTTTCTTCCCACACTACCCAACTTTTTCTAGTTTTTCTTTCTGTTCCTAACACTACGAAAAAATCTGGACCTCTAACATCTTTTGATTTTTTTTGATGGGGACTATAGTAAATACTGAGATTTCCTACAGCATAAAAATCATTTCTCTCTTTCCATAACCATTTGAGAGATTTTATTAAGAGCATTATTTGTTCAAGATGCAGTTCTGTTTCCACGGGAGGTTCATCACTATATAGGTCACTGGGTGGGAAAATTATCTCTTCTGATATATCTTCTAAT
>JBJUHT010000039.1:0-27172 GCA_046070105.1 Dolichospermum sp. | reverse complement strand
AGAAAGACAAAAACGCCAAAATCGTGAGAGAATAGAACCATCACAAACACGCGGATCTACTGTGACACGACCACAACCACAACCACCTATTTCTCCTGCTGAACGGGGTATTGCTTTGGCTATGGCTTTAGCAGTATTAATAACTCTTATCGTCCTGATTCTCAACCCTAGAAGTATGAGCGGTAACGCTTTAGCTATTGTGAGATTTTTAGCATCTGCATTTGCTGGTATTGCCGGTTATTTAGTTTCTGGTGATCTTGGTTTACAATCTTCAATACCTTTTATGAAGACAAAAACCCAGGTTAAAGCCACAGGAGCATTTGCAGCATTTGTTTTAGTATTTCTACTTTTTTATATGGGTGTTCCTACTTCCGAAGTGCCACCACAACCAACCCCCACACCTTGATGAAAAGTTAAGCAGTAAATTCTTTGATGAAAGATTACCCTACTCATTAGTCTCCATTGCCAAATCTTCAAAATTAATTAGTAATTGTTACTTCAACATCAGGGAATTTTGCCGTTATTTTCAATTCTCCTCCCATAGCTTCAATAACTTCTCGCAGATGACTAACATACATACAGCACTTCCCGGTGTTATGAGGTACATATTTAGCGGGCAAGATGCCGCCGTAAACTCCGCTATATAGAAAACACCCTGGATAAAGCGATTCCTAGGTCGCGCTGTATGCTATCACTGAATCAATTCAGAACTCTAGGACAAAATAAAGCTATAATTTTCTCAAGAATAAAGAGGTAAAAACTATTTATGTCACAGCTAGAACAAATTGAAACTGCAATTCTCTCACTTCCATCTCATGATTTTGAGAAACTGAGACAATGGTTTTTAAACCTAGATTATGAACTTTGGGATGAGCAGATAGAACGTGATATTGCAGATGGTAAGTTGGAAGCATTAGCAGCAGAAGCGATCGCTGAGTTTCAAGCAGGGCATAGCCGCGAAATCTGATGCACTATACAACAGAACGATTCTGGAAATATTATAATGCCCTCCCTGAAAGTGTACAGCAAACGGCTGATCAATGCTATGAGTTGCTCAAGGCTGATAAATCTCATCCATCGTTACATTTTAAAAAGCTAGGTAACAAATATTGGTCAGTTCGAGCAGGTTTAAATTATCGTGCTTTGGGTGTTGAAGTCGAAAACGGCATTTCTTGGTTTTGGATTGGAACACACACAGAGTATGACAAACTGATCGGTAAGCTGTGATTTATTCACTTAAATACTCCTGTCTGCGTTCCTGGATGAGTTCATCTACCAAGTTTCTATCAGGTGATTTATCTTTTAATAAACCTCTTAATTTTTTAACTTGTTGTTTGAGGCTTACTAATTGGAGTTTTCTATTATCTTCCAGAGTTAAAATTAATCTATCTCCTGATTCTAAATGAAGTATTTCTTAGATTTCTTGGGGTAAAGTTAAACATCCTTCTGGTTCAATATCAAGTGTATATTGTTGAGGAATTGATAAATTAGCAAGTGTCATAGCTGAATATTTCCTTGTTTTACATTTTAGCAAAACTCTAAAAATTAAAAATCTCAGTAAGAGGCGATCGCTTCTTACTCACCAGTGACCTTTGACACAAAACCAGTGGTAAATAAATACTTGATTAAAAACTTCGACGGTTCTACGGTTCATTAGAGAATCCTGATATTAACCAATAGGATAACATCCTGGATTAACTGCATGAATAAATTCACTCCCCGCTAGTGGTCTTCCCCGTTTATAAGCTGCTTCTTGGGGTTGTCCCCAACCTAATTGTAAGATAATTTCTAAAAAGTTCGGGTTTTCCCATTTTACTAAAGTAGCCCATTCTGTTCTTTGGGTAATTCTTTCTACGTCTACTTTGGTAATTTTTTGATGTTGTTTACCATTACTAAAACTTAAATATAAATCCATTTCTGCTGTTGTGATATACCAAAATTCTAAAATTGAATTTTTGGCAAGTTTCAATATTTGTAAATCACCTTCTAAAGCAATTAATTCGGGATCAATTTCTGGATAATGGAGATTTTTGTTTTTAATAGTGATATCTTTCCAGATAATTCCAGAAACTTGATTTTCTCGTTGATATTCATGAATGGAGGCTTTAAAATCTTGATAAGCAGTGAATCTTTGTACTCCGTCGGTTCTGATAAACGGGTCAATAACGGGGTTACTAGCAACAGTTATTTCTAACTTTAAGCGTTCACCTTTTAAGCAAGCTTGGCGTTCACTTGCTAAAATCTCAATTAACTCTTGGGTGTTGTAAATATTTGACATTAGAACCAAACCTAATTAGTCATTTTGTTTCGTTGGTAATTAAAATCAATTAACTATTTTAATTATTATCTATGAATAAAAAGAAAAATGCTGTATCAAAACCAACTAAAAATTATCATGGTGTGATATCATTTTCCAACATAAGATTACCTCTTTTCTTCCTTTTTCCTTCGTGTTCTTCGTCTCTTCGTGGTTCATTTATCCATATTCTTCTATAAAGAACCATAAAAAAGGTGGGTTAACAATAAAGTCACCCACCAAATCAATTACCAATATTGTAGAAATCCCGAATTAACCAACATTAGTTAATAACAACTCACGAGTTTCTGACTTTCTGACTTTTACCTGACCATCATCATCTACATCAACTATAGCCTTATCTCCCTCAGCTATTTCCCCAGATAAAATTGCTTCTACAAGAGAATCTTCTAGCAAACGCATAATAGCGCGGCGTAATGGTCTAGCACCATAACTAGGATCATAGCCTTCTTGTACAACCTTATCTTGGAAAGCTGCTGTCACTTCTAAGGTGATATCCTTATCTTTTAAGCGTTTAGCGACATCAGCCAGCATGATTCCAGCAATTTGCTTGACTTCATCTTTGTTAAGTTGAGTGAAGACGATAATATCATCAACACGGTTGAGAAATTCTGGACGGAAATATGCTTTGAGTTCTTCGTTGACTAAGTTACGAATCCGATGATAACTAGCTTCTGCGTGGTTATCAAACTCAAATCCCAAGCTACTACCACCTTTTTCGATTACCTTAGAACCAATATTAGAAGTCAAGATAATTAATGTATTCTTGAAGTCCACTTTTCGTCCTTTCGCGTCCGTAAGATGACCGTCATCTAAGATTTGCAGCAGCATATTAAATACATCGGGATGCGCTTTTTCGATTTCGTCGAATAGCAACACTGTATAGGGTTTGCGTCGCACAGCTTCTGTCAGTTGTCCGCCTTCATTGTATCCTACATAACCTGGAGGTGAACCAATTAACTTAGAAACATTGTGGCTTTCCATGTATTCGGACATATCTAAACGCACCATTGAGTCTTCCGAACCGAACAAGTAAGCCGCTAATGCTTTAGCTAATTCAGTTTTGCCTACACCAGTTGGACCAGAAAAGATAAAGCTGGCAATAGGACGATTAGGACTTTTTAAGCCGACACGAGCGCGACGAATTGCGCGAGAAACGGAGCTAACTGCTTGTTCTTGTCCAATTAACCGTTGATGTAAACTGTCTTCCAGATGTAATAATAATTCAGATTCAGATTCCGTCAGTTTGTTAACAGGAACACCCGTCCAAGAAGCGACAATTTGAGCAATATCTTCTTCATTGACAATGGGAGAGTTAACACTTTCCTGATTTTCCTCTAAATCAAGTCTGGCTTGAATTGATAATTCTTGCTGACGTAATTTACTAGCTTCAGTAAAATCTTGGACTCTAACAGCTTCAGATTTAGCTTTAGTTGTGGTGGTTAATTCCCGTTTGAGTTCTTTGTTATTGGTAATGCGAGAGTGACGTAACCGCACCCGAGAACCCGCTTCATCAATTAAGTCAATGGCTTTGTCGGGTAGAAAGCGATCGCTGATATAACGGTCTGCTAATTCAGCGGCTGCTACTATCGCTTCATCTGCAATATGGACTTTGTGATGCTGTTCATAAGCACCCCGTAGACCATAGAGAATATCAATAGTTTCTGCTACAGATGGTTCACCTACCAAAATGGGCTGAAAACGTCTTTCTAATGCTGCATCACGTTCAATATGTTGACGATATTCATCCAAAGTAGTAGCGCCAATGCACTGAAGTTCACCCCGTGCTAAAGCTGGTTTAAGTATATTAGCAGCATCCAAACCGCCTTCCGTACCACCCGCACCGACCAAGGTATGAATTTCATCAATAACTAAAATAATATTACCTGCTGTACGGATTTCCTCCATGATTTTTTTCAAGCGTTCCTCAAAGTCACCCCGGAAACGAGTTCCTGCGACTACAGAACCCATATCCAGGCTAATGACCTGCTTATTGAGCAAAATTTCGGGAACATCTTGATTAATAATTCGTTGAGCCAAACCTTCAGCAATTGCTGTTTTTCCTACGCCAGGTTCCCCAATCAAAACCGGGTTATTTTTGGTTCTACGACCGAGAATTTGTACCGTTCTTTCGATTTCTCGTTGACGACCGACTACCGGGTCTAATCTGCCCTCCTGAGCCAATTTGGTGAGATTTCTACCAAACTCCTCCATAGATAGATTTTGATTGCGCTGGGAATTACTTCTCCCACCAATGACAACCGCCGTATCTTCACCTAGACGCTTCATTACAGCCGCACGGATAACAGGTAAATCTACTCCTAGATTTTGCAATACTTTGGCTGCGACTCCTTCACCAGCTTCCGTTAAACCTAATAATAAGTGTTCAGTGTTTATGTAATTATGGCCAAGGCTGTGAGCTTCTCGAAAAGATTGCTCAAACAGACTTTTAACTTTGGGGGTAAAAGGAATTTCCGGTGGGACAAACCCAGAACCCCGGCCAATTATTTTTTCTACTTCTCGACGTGCTTCTTTGAGAGTGACACCCAACTCAGCCAGCACTTTCGCAGCAACACCTGTTCCTTCTCCCATTAAACCCAGGAGAATTTGTTCCGTTCCTACAAAGTTGTGTCCCAGTCGTCGTGCTTCTTCCTGAGCTAACATGATTACCCGAATTGCTTCGGAAGTGAAGTGTTCAAACATAGCGGGTTCTTTCCCTTGTGCTGCTTGGAATTTGGGTGAGATTAAGTTCACCCTTATCTAAAGTTTTTTGTATTTTATTAAAGATAATGTATCTTTATTTAAAGCTCAATGGCAATAGTGAGATCCGTAAGTGACAAGGGGTAGTTGCCGTCTTTCTCGTAGATAATAAGAGATCATTAGCAATGATCGAGATTTTTTGTTCTTGAGTTGTTGATTTGTTGTTAATTTTATACTAGTATTGATGATGACACAAAAGCCCGATAGTAATGATCAACAACATCCACTTTACAACCGCGATCGCCCCCTTATTGATATTCTACTTGCTCAAGACCCAAGCGACTACAATTTATCAGAATTAGCGAGACTAAAAATTCGTTATCAAGGTTTTCCCGGTGCGCGGGACATTCAAAATGATTTAAATCAGGTTTTAAAACGTTGGGGGTTGACGGAGGATGAATTATTTACAAAAACCCGTCAAATCCATCATACAGGCGGAATTTACAAAAGTCGTGGTAAAAAGGAGGAGGAGGATTGGAATTAGTTTATGGTCATTGATCAATTCTCCTGTCTTCTCCATGGTCAAGTGGTTTTTCTGGAGTCTCTGGTTGCGTAATTGTCTCTAGGTTCTTTGGTGTTTTCAGTTCCGGGCTGATTACTGATACTTGTTTTTCGGGAAGAGGTGTGGTAATTATTACCTTTGTCGGCTCACTACTGGTTTTAAGAGAGTCTAAAGTTACAGCTACTTTTGTCTGTTCTTGTACATCTTTACTAGAAGAAACTAATTTACTTAAACCATTAACCAATTGTAACAAATTCTGACGAAATTTAGGATCACCTGTTAATTCGTCTAAATCAGATGTAATTTTTTGAGTATTTTCAAATGTTACCCTAGCTGCATCTAGAGTTTGTTGTAATAAGACAATATTTTTGGGATCATTGAGGGTTTTAGAAGCATCTTTTAAATTCGCGGAAGCCTCCGCTGCATTTGCTGAGAGTGTTTCTAAGTTTTTCAGTAATTCTCCTTGGGTTAAGCGATTAATCGTTGGTGATAAACTCATCACTGTCTGACGAAGTTGGTCACTGGTTTCTGTCATACTATTCAAGGTCCCAACTAGAGAGTCACGATTGGTAGTGACAAGACTATCCAAGTTATTGAGTAAACGATTTGCCTGTTTAGATGTGACACTAAAATCCTTGGCTGTGGTCCTTAATTGATCCGCTGTTGTAATTGTAGTTGCAGTTAGTTGGTTTGTGGAGCTTTTTAACGTTGTGGCAGTATCAGAAAATACAGTTAATTGCCCGCGCACGCTCTTACTCAAACTTTGCAAATCCTTAGTCAAAGCCGCGATATTAGCCGCAGCATTGGCAGAAGTTTCCAAAGTACGGTTAACATTATTATAGAATTTATCGCTACTATATTGAGCCGCAAAGTCAGAAGATTTCCGGATCATTTCGTCAACGCTAATACCAATTACACCTTTTAAGCGAGAACCATCACAAATAATCAAACTGGGATTACAATCTTTATCTAAAGGTTTAGCGGTAATATTTTTTGGTAAATCGCTCTTTGGTGTAATATCAATAATATTTTCGCTAATTAAGCCACTTTGATTGGCTTCAATTAAGGAATTACTGGGAATCTTTAAATCAGGTGAATTAATTTGAATTGCGACATCAACAGCATTTGCTTTAGCTTGAACACTAGTAATAGTTCCTACTTTGACACCCCGAAAACGCACGGATGAACCTTTTTGCATTCCGCCAGCGTTGGCAAATTCCACAATTGCCTGATAAGATGTTTGTCCAGGAGTAAGTCTATTCAACCATAGTAAAATTACCCCAAATGCCCCTAACCCGAGCAAGAGTAACAATCCTACAGAACCTTCCCTAATCATACGTGTAGATGTAAAACCGCTCATTAGACCTGGCATTTGTTCCTCCACCAAAAAAGTAAGCTTGGTAATTTTTAACTTGATACTTAACCTGTGACTTGAATTGGTCCATTGACACTGCCACTCATAAATTGTCTAATCAAAGGATTATCTGTATGATCTAAGGCAGCTACTGTACCTTGCCATTGTACTTTCCCCTGATAAAGAAATACTATTTGGTCAGAGGTACGGCGAATGGTACTATCTTGGTGAGTAACAATGGAGTATGTACTACAAACTCCCTGGGTATGCTGTAAACTGCGGATGAGATCCTCAATGACAGTTGAGGCTATGGGGTCGAGTCCAGCGGTAGGTTCATCGTATAATAAAACTTCTGGATTATCTGTAGGACGTTGAGGATTAGACATAATTGCTCTCGCAAAGCTGACCCTTTTTCGCATTCCTCCGGAAAGTTCTGAGGGGTAAAGATGACTAATATCTGCTAAACCCACCAGTTCTAATTTTTCTCGGACTAGTTCACGAATTTGCGATCGCTTTAACCGAGAATTTTGATAAAGTAAAAAGCCGATATTTTCTTCCACTGTCAAGGAGTCAAATAAGGCAGCTTGTTGAAATACCATCCCAATCCCCACAGGATCAGTAGCATCTTCTATTAAACCATTCCTTTGTACTCCTTGAATATAAATTTCCCCCGCATCGGGTTTTAATAAACCTGCTATTACCCGTAAAACTGTTGACTTACCAGTTCCCGATGGTCCAATAATTCCTAGTGCTTGGCCTCGGTATATTTTCAGATCAACATCATCTAAAACTTTGTTCTTCCCAAAGGATTTAGAAATACCCTTTAATTCAATTAGTGGTTCTGTCATTGGTTATGGGTAATCAAATAAAAATAATATGATCTTATGATTTCTTGTGACACCTGCGTAGGTCTGATTGTAATTTAATTAATTCATTGAACTTGATATCATCTATAATACTTTGTAGATTAAGCCAATTTCTGATTTTAGTAAAGTTTATGTTCCCTTCGCCTTATCCTAGTTTAGTGACTGTTTCCGCACTTATACTATACTTCATCGTCACAATTAACGTTGGTAGAGCAAGGTTTAAATATCAAGTCCCTGTGCCACAAACTACAGGAAACCCCGATTTTGAAAGAGTATTACGGGTACAACAAAACACTTTAGAACAACTAGCTCTATTTATCCCGGCTTTATGGTTGTTTTCGATTTACATTAGTCCTATTTGGGGTGCCGCTCTCGGTGTATCTTGGGTATTGGGGCGTATCGCTTATGCTTGGGGATATTACCAAGCTGCTGAAAAACGCGGTCTTGGTTTTGCAATTAGTTCTTTAAGTAGTATTGGGTTAATTCTCGGTTCACTAGTAGGTATTATTTTATCAATGATTAAATAAGGTTAAATAATTGTACAATCATAAATATGTCTAAATCTTGTGGTGCGGGCATCCTGCCCGCTATAATCATACAAAATCCAATGTCCGACAACTTACCGAACTAAATCGGGGAATACCTCTTTAACAGCAGGATGTACAAGATGATGATCTTTCACGTTTAAACCTTTTGCTAAAGCTGTATTAAGCTCTAAAGCTTTAGTTCCCAAATTTGCTAACTGCACAGTGTAGGGTAAGGTACTGTTATTGAGAGCTTGTGTTGATGTCCAAGGTACTGCTCCTGGCATATTCGGAACTCCATAGTGTACCACACCTTCATCAATGTATATAGGATTTGTATGACAAGTTGGTTTTAGCGTTTCAACGCATCCACCTTGATCCACAGCTACATCAATAATCACTGAACCAGGACGCATTTGTTTAACTAGTTCACGGGATACTAAAATCGGTGCTTTTTTACCAGGAATTAAAACCGCACCAATCAGTAAATCAGTTTCTTTAACTGCGGCTTCAATATGGGCAGAATTACTGTAAAGTAATTCTACTCTCGAACCAAACAGGGTTTCTAAGTAGGATAAACGTTCCACATTCACATCTAATATTTGTACCACTGCACCCATACCCACGGCGATTTTTGCGGCTTCTGTACCCACTACACCACCACCTAAAATTACCACCTTACCAGCTTTGACTCCCGGTATACCCCCTAAAAGTACCCCTCTTCCCCCCTGTTGACGTTCTAAGAATCTAGCACCAAATTGTACCGCTAAACGACCAGCAACAATACTCATAGGAGTGAGTAAAGGAAGTCTATTTGCTCCCGGTTGTTCTACGGTTTCATAAGCAATGGCACAAATGCCACAATCAATTAAATATTCTGTTAATTGGCGATTTGCTGCTAAATGTAAATAAGTAAACAACAATTGCTCTTTTCGTAAAAATTTATACTCACTTATTAAAGGTTCTTTGACCTTAATAACTAACTCTCTATCCCAAGCAGCACTTTCACTGTCAACGATTTCAGCCCCAGCATCTTTATAATCTTCGTCAGTAAATCCCGCACCATTACCAGCTTGACTTTCTACAAATATATTATGGCCATTTTCCCGTAACACCCTGACACTAGAGGGACTTAACCCTACCCGAAATTCTTGATCTTTAGTTTCTTTAGGAACACCAATTTCCATTAATAACCTCTGATATTCTCTTATTTTACTTGAGCGTGCCAGTATCTATCCAACTATTTTCATATTCAGCAATTCAAAATCCGAAACTTTTAGTCTCATTCACCTTGACTAATCGGCCAGTTTTATTACAATAGATAAAGAATAATTAAAAAATGTAAAGTACGGATCACCATAGCCGGAAATTTAGTTGCAAAATAGACACCCTTGTAAATTCTTGACAATTATCCAAAAATTAATCAATTATGACACAACAACCAACTGTTACCCCTAAATTAGAAGAACCTAAGTTTGGCTTTAATGAATATGCTGAACGACTAAATGGTAGAGCGGCTATGATTGGCTTCATTTTAATGGTTGTGATTGAATACACTACCAATCAAGGTGTACTTTCATGGCTAGGTCTTAAATAAATCTATCACAGGATTTACGCAAAACACATTTTCAACCCTGATTTTTCACGGTTGATGACTCTTGCGTAAATCCTATGGGATGACTATCATTTTTAGCTAAGTAAAATAAGTAAACAACAATACCTTAACTACAACCTCTGAAAATATGAAAAATTATTGAGAATTTTGGGAATTTTCATTTAAATAAAGCGATTATACCTGATTAAGTGCGGCATTCTTAATCACACTATGAGAAATCTGAATCTTTCCAAGTGGGCATTTAAAACCCTTATTTTTACCTATTTTATGGTGAAGATGTATATAATTAGTTACAAAGAACGGGCATTACACCCTTTCCTTGTCCATAATAGCAAAGCGAGGAAATCCCTATATCGCCAATCCAATTAGATTTTCAATGTTTTCCCGCAAAACCGATAAGTTTTTTCAATCAAACTTTTATAAAATAGGTAACACTATTAAATAACCCCTATATTCTCAATAATCTTGAGAATATTCTCAATAGTTAAGCGAAAAAAGTTAATTTCAGGGCTTGCTATTCTCAACTATTTTTTGTACAATAATTTTGATTATAATCTACTTGGGTTGTTTTTAATATTGTGTTGAGGGAACATTTAGCAAGTATAATAAATACCGATATTATAGAAAGACCTACGCAAATGCGTAGGTCTTTTAGATGAGAAATAGATTAAAAATTATCTGGAGACATATCAGACATACCAGCTTCAGTATCACGTTTAGAACCTAGTAACTCTAATTGTTCTACATGAATAATGGGACTAGAACGATGGACTCCGGTTTGGCGATCGCTCCAGGAATCAAATTTCAAAGAACCTTTAACGCCAATTAAACTACCTTTACGGACATAATTACCGGCAACTTCCGCAGTTTTTCCCCACAGTTCCAGATTAAACCAGTCTGGCTTATCGTTGTTGCGCGATCTTCTATTTACAGCTAAAGTCAATTTACACTTAACTGTACCCGACTCAAAATACTTAATATCTGGGTCACCACCTACACGACCAACCAGGGTAACAACATTAATGCTCATAGCTTTTCCTTTTGGTATATTTGTATTATATGAATCATCATATATTAACTGTAATAACTAAACCTAATGAAGATAGAAATGGGGGAAAGGTTGAAGAACTGATAATGAGTATAGCATTTGCCAATGAGATTGAGGTGAAAAATCATCCGCTTCGACTGTGTTTTCTGGCCTATGATACCTGACTGGAATAGAAATTAGGATCAGAAAAACTGTGAGTTTTAAATTCAATGGAATTTAATTGTAAAATTATTGAAAACCTGTTAAAATTATAAAGGTTGAGTTAAGCAGAATCTTGAGAAAATAATTGCCATTAAAAAATTTATCCAGTTGCATTGAGTGATATTCAAAAAAATAGAACACAACAGACCTGAAAATCAAGATTGACAAAAGCTAGATTAAAAATAGTCTAGTTTATTGACATCAGACAAACATCATGTATCCGTGATTATTAACACTTATTGACAGTCACAATTAGCATAAATAGGGGGAAAACAGACGCGTGGGTCTTTTCAGGAATTTTCGTCCATCATGGGATATGGGTATCGACCTCGGTACAGCCAATACCCTAGTTTATGTATCAGGTAAAGGAATTGTCCTGCAAGAACCTTCCGTAGTTGCCATTGATCAAAATCTGAAAGTGGCGCTGGCAGTAGGGGAAGAAGCGAAAAAAATGCTCGGTCGCACACCGGGTAATGTAGTAGCACTACGTCCCCTGCGTGACGGTGTAATTGCCGATTTTGATACAGCGGAATTGATGCTAAAAAGCTTTATTCAGAGGGTAAATGAAGGCAGATCCCTAATGTTACCACGCATCGTGATTGGTATACCTAGTGGTGTCACAGGAGTGGAAAGAAGAGCCGTCATGGATGCAGCTACTCAAGCAGGTGCTAGGGAAGTATATTTAATTGATGAACCAGTTGCAGCAGCCATTGGTGCAGGATTGCCAGTTGCTGAACCCACTGGTAATATGATTATTGATATTGGGGGTGGAACAACAGAAGTAGCGGTATTAAGTCTGCAAGGGACAGTAATTAGCGAGTCAGTACGCATTCCTGGGGATGAACTCACAGAAGCAATTATTCATTATATGAAGAAAATTCATAATCTGGTAATTGGTGAACGTACCGCAGAGGATATTAAAATTAGAATTGGTTCTGCCTATCCCACGGAAGATGATAATGATAAGATTATGGAAGTCCGTGGACTGCATTTGCTTTCTGGCTTACCGAGGACTGTCACCATTAAAGGGGGTGAAATTCGGGAAAGTATGGTAGAGCCACTGGCAGTAATTATAGAAGCGGTAAGACGCACACTAGAACGCACACCCCCAGAACTGGCAGCGGATATTATTGATCGTGGAATCATGTTAGCGGGTGGTGGCGCGTTACTCAAAGGACTGGATACTTTAATTAGTCATGAGACAGGTATTGTTACTCATATAGCGGCAGATCCTTTATGCTGCGTAGTTTTGGGAACAGGTCGTGTATTAGAAAACTTCAAGCAGTTGGAGAGAGTATTTAGCGGACGTTCTCGTAATATGTAGTAAAAATCAGTTAGGAATACTGGGTTCTGTATTTATTAACAACTACAGTAAGTTCAGCTTGAGTGAGGTACTTAAATGCGGCGAGGATAACCGCACCACAATAGTTTGATCATTAATATCTGTACCTTATAATACTGGGAACTACTGTAACTATAGAATCCTTTTTTTAATAAAAAGTATACATAACTGACAACATGATGGAGTGCTATTAGGCGTAGAAACACCATATTCTGAGAATTTTTGTGATATTTACCTTGAGATAATATATAGAAATACGGGTATCTTATGTTAACTGCAAAACGCTGGTGGGAATACAAGGGATTACAAATAGGTTTATTAGCTCTGGTTTTAGGTAGTGCTTGGACAATTAGAGAAACAAAAGGTGGTTTATTGCGTGAAATATATCAAACAATAACCAGTCCCTTGCAAAAGTTACAGTCAGGAACAGTCCCTGACCAAAGTATCCAAGACGCAAGATTTTTAGAATTACAAACCCGCATAGTGGATCTGGAAAGCCAAAATCAAAAATTAAAAAATTTATTGGATTATACAGAGAAAGAATCCGTACCACAAAAGCCAATTATAGCACGGGTGGTGGGACGTAGTGCAGATAATTGGTGGCAACAAGTGATTTTAAACCGGGGGAGAACATCAGGTATTCAAGAAGGTTTTATTGTTAAGGCTGATGGTGGATTAGTAGGTTTAGTAGAAAGTGTGACTAATAATACTAGTCGTGTATTGTTAGTGAGTGATTTGAAAAGTCAAGTGGGGGTGACTATCAGCCGCACTTCAGCTAAAGGGATTTTACAGGGTGATTCTTCTGCTGAGGGGGTTTTAGAGTTTTACGAAAAAGTCCCTAATGTGAGAGTAGGTGATTTAGTGTCTACATCTACCTACAGTCAGAAGTTTCCGGCTGGTTTAGCCATAGGTAAAATTAAATCCCTAGATCTCAAGAAACTCCCGGCTTCGGTGGCGAGGGTAGAGTTGTTTCCACCAATTCGGTATTTAGACTGGGTAACTATTTACCCCAAACCAGAGAAACAGGATTTGGAAACCCCAACTGTGATTAAATAGGGGTTGCTGAAAAAGTTGTCTGTCAGGGCAGGAAACAGATGACACTTGCAATTACTTGCGTGCTGCTGCTAAAATTAATTTTTGTTCAGCACGAGCGATTGCTTTGTAGGTTTTTTCGATAGCCTGTGGTTCTACGGAAATAGAAGTAATTCCCCATTCTATTAATTTATCAATTATTTCTGGATAAAGTGCAGGAGCTTGACCACATATAGAACAGGAAATTCCTCCAGTTTGAGACATTTTGATTAATTGAGATATTGCTTTCATCACGACTGGATGATTTTCATCAAATATTGTTGCCAATTTTTCCTGTTCTCGATCTACTCCTAATAATAATTGAGTTAAATCATTTGTACCAATAGAAATACCCATCACACCAGCTTTAATATATTCAGGTAATAGAAATAGTACACTAGGAACTTCTGCCATGATCCATAATTGAAACTGATGGTTTTTTATTAATCCAAATTCAGTAACTTTATGACGACAAAATATAAATTCTTCCACAGTGCGGACAAAAGGTAATAGCAAATTAATATTTCGATAACCAGATGCTTGAACTATTGCTAAAGCTTGTAATTCTAACTCAAAAATCGCCGGATTTTGTATATAACTAAAAACACCCCTCTCACCGATAATTGATGATGGCGATGGGGGTAAATTTGTATTAAATGATGTTAAATTATAGGCTGGTAGATCTAAAGAGCGATAAAAAATAGGTCTAGGTAAAAAAGCCCGAGCAAACTGTATAATTTCCTCAGATAATAACTCTAATAATTCCTTTTTTTTGCCTTCTAGTAACCATTCTTGAGGGTGTTTACCTTTGAGAATATTTAAGATCATCAATTCTGAACGTAATAATCCCACACCATCTACAGGTAAACTTTGTACTTGTTGAATTAATTGAGGTTGACTTAAATTTACCATTAACTTAGTTGCAATTATTGGTAAATTTGTAAATTGATGAAATTGATGAAATTGATGATCTGATGTTTTTTGAACATCCATTGTTTTTTCTATTTCCGCAATAGACAAATTTTCCTCTTCTGCTGTGAGACGATATATTTCTCCCTGATCACCATCTATCAGTAATTTTTCACCTGATTGAAAAATATTTGTTGCCCCCGTGGCACTAATTACCGCAGGAATATTTAATTCTCTAGCTAAAATTGCACCATGACTAGTTAATCCACCTTGTTCAGTCACAATACCCACAACACCTTGTAATAGTGGTAAATAATCAGGAGTAATAACAGATGTAATTAGAATTACGCCCTTAGGAACTTGTAGGGATTTTTGTGCTGAATTGAGAATATAAGCATTAGCAATAATTCTGCCCCTAGCTGCCCCAATACCTTGAATAAATTGGATTTTGGGTTTTATCACTTGGGAAATAGTTACCTCCGTAATATAGAGTTTAGAGACTAAATCTGAGGAGACAAGTTTCCATTTTACAGTTAAAGTTGTACCCAGTTCAGCTATTAAGCGATTGCCTAAAACAATTAATTCCTGTAAGAATTCTTCAGGTAAAGCATATTCTTGTTGTTGAGATGCCGATAAAAGATAAAGTGGTAAACAATAATCACTTGATGTTTGTAATTCTTCACCTGCTAAATGTGTGCCATGATCTAGACCATAAGCCAAAATTTTATTACCCAATTGTCTTTCTTTAACCACCCCGGTTTGCGGTTCTATGTAGTAAATATCTGGTAATACTTCACCATTGGTAATTGCTAAACAATCGCCCCAAGTAGCCTCAATATCATAAGCTAAAGGGTTAATATTTAGGATACCAGAGGCGATACAAGAATCAACTGGTTGTACTAATACTCCTAAATTAATTTGCGGTAAAGTAATATCAACACTCTGCCAATATACTAAACTTTTAGCACGAAATAACTGACTCCAAAGTAACTTTAAAGCCGCGCTAATTTCCGCTTCTTCACAAGCACAAAACACCGAATCTAATAACCCGTCCACATTTTTTATTTCTTGATGAGTTGATATTGCCAGACTAGGACGTAAAATCAAACTAGATCCTGGCCATTGTTTAGCAGCTGCAAAAATTTTCCTTACCCAAAGAAGTGGGACACTGGCCGAAATAATTTCCTGACGCAAACGGCCAGCTACTTGTTGGAGTTGTTGCCAATTATTTACGTCTAAATGTAGAGAAGAATGGGGTAAATCAGCAATTAAAGACTCTGAACTGTTAATATCTTCTAGGAATTGTGTTAAAACATCCGCTGCTACCACAAAACCAGGGAGAACAGGGTAGCCTCGCTGTTGAATTTTGCTCAAGTAAAACGCTAAAACGCCAACTTTAGCCCGGTCTTGTAGTGTGATTTTGTCAAGCCAATAGAGTTTATCCACTCAATTAATTAGGTGTCAGTTTATATGTAATTCTGTTGTGCCTAGAAAGTTGTGTCTGGGACACTACACAAGGGAAGTCCACTTATTCGCAACCGACGAGAAGGTGAACTAATGAAAAATCAACGGTTCTGAACCTTTCCCGAAAAATTTGCTAGGACTTTCCAGGAAACAAAAAAGGGGTGGATTGAATATCCGCCCCGATTGTAAATTATAACTGCAATTACAAATTAATTACCAATGATGGGCGCAGTTAAAGAAACTTGTACATTTTCTGGAGTCAAACTAGGAACAGAATCACGTAATTTAGCTGTTAACTGTAGGGTTGTAGCGTCGTACATTTGAGTTAACAACTTAGGATAGAAACCAATACCAATAATAGGAATCAACAAACAAGCAATGATAAAGACTTCGCGGGGTTCAGCATCTATTAAAGCTTGGTGAGAAACCAACTCCTGGTTTTCTTGTCCGTAGAAAATTTCGCGCAACATTGAAAGTAGATAAATTGGCGTTAAAATTACACCCACAGCCATTAAGAAAATGACAATAACCTTGAATGTTGGGTTATAAGCATCGCTAGTTGCGAAGCCTACAAATACCATTAATTCGGCCACAAAACCGCTCATTCCTGGTAATGCTAAAGATGCCATGGAACAGGTGGTAAACATAGCGAAAATCTTCCGCATTCTTTTACCCACACCACCCATTTCATCTAACATTAAAGTATGTGTGCGATCGTAAGTTGCACCGACCAAAAAGAACAAACTTGCCCCAATTAAGCCGTGAGAAACCATTTGTAGAACTGCCCCACTTAAACCCAAATCGGTAAAAGAGGCAATACCAATGAGAACAAAACCCATGTGGGAAATTGAAGAGTAGGCAATTTTCCGTTTTAAGTTCCTTTGGGCAAAGGACGTTAAAGCAGCATAGATGATATTTACTACTCCTAAAACCACTAAAGCCGGTGCAACATAAGCATGGGCATCAGGTAGCATTTGGGCATTCATGCGAATTAGGGCATAACCACCCATTTTTAGCAAAATACCTGCAAGTAGCATGTGCACTGGTGCTGTAGCCTCACCATGGGCATCTGGTAGCCAAGTATGCAGGGGAATGATGGGCAACTTTACAGCGTAGGCAATGAGAAAGCCAGCGTATAGTAGAAGTTGTAAATTTAAGCTAAAATCTTTCAACGCGATCGCGGACATATTGAAGGTGACTGTATCACCATAAAATCCCATTGTCAAGGAAGACAACAAAATGAACAGAGAACCACCCGCAGTGTATAGAATAAATTTAGTTGCTGCGTATTGGCGCTTTTTACCCCCCCAAATTGACAGTAAGAAGTATATCGGTACAAGTTCCAATTCCCAGACCAGGAAGAATAACAGCATATCCTGGACTGCGAAAACAGCAATTTGACCACCATACATAGCCAAAATCAAAAAGAAAAATAATTTTGGCTTGAGTGTCACAGGCCAGGCTGCTAAAATCGCCAGGGTGGTAATAAATCCCGTTAAGAGAATTAGAGGCATAGACAAGCCATCAGCCCCTACAGACCAATTTAACCCCAATTGCGGCACCCAGGGATAACTCTCCACCAATTGCAAATTGGGATTAGAGAAATCGTACCCAGTATAAAAAGCGCAGACAATCAGTACAAAATCTATCAACCCCACAATCAGGGAATACCAGCGCACCGTTTTGCCGTCTTTATCTGGGATGATAGGAAGTAGTAGTGATGCGGCTATGGGGAATAAAATAATCGTCGTCAGCCACGGAAAATTAGCTATATTCATCACAATCAATTTGCAATTAAAATCATGTTTGGCAAAAAGTCACTAGTTATTAATTAACAGCTTTTTGGCGATTTTCTCTTGATTGTTAGGTTGATTTAATTAAATTGGCAACCCCCATTTTCTACTCAAGAGTCTTTTTTGACAATTAGGGATGGTAAATGTGAATTAGGATACTCGCAGTTAGGTTAAAAATTTACCTTCTAACCAACTCCGTATTATAACATTTTACTTCGTTTCCATCCAATTATCCCCGGCACGAATATCAACAACCAAAGGAACAGATAAAGAAACAGCATTTTCCATGACTGATTTAATTTGTGGTTGTAATTCTTCCCATTCTTGGGGAGGAATTTCAAAGACTAATTCATCATGAACTTGCAACAACATTCGGGCCTGATATTTTTTTAAAACCTGATGTAATTGCACCATTGCTATTTTGATAATATCCGCACTAGAACCTTGAATTGGTGCATTAGCAGCAGCACGCAGTAACCCAGCATTGTATGGATCTAAATTCTTTAATTTTTGGAAATTAATATCTTCTAATTTACTCCCTTTTAACTGTTGTAAATTTTTGTTAGTAAATTCAAAATAACGTCTTCTCCCTAAAATTGTTTCTACATAACCATAAGCAATTGCCTCTTTTTTAACTGTATCTAAATATGTAAAAACACGATCATATCTTTGATTAAATCTCTCAATAAATAATTTTGCATCTATCTGATTTATTCCGGTTTCGCGGGCAAATTTTTGCGCTCCCATGCCATAAATTACACCAAAATTAATCGTCTTCGCAAAACGTCTTTCATCTGCGGAAATATTTTCTTTCTCAAATACTAATTTTGCTGTTACGGTATGAATATCTTCATTTTGCTGATATGCTTGAATTAGTACAGGTTCTTGACTCAAATGAGCTAAAATTCTTAACTCAATTTGGGAATAATCAGCAGCTACCATTAACCAACCTGATTCCGGTAAAAATGCTTTTCTAATTTGTCTACTAAAAGCAGTACGAATGGGAATATTTTGTAAGTTTGGATGAGAAGAAGATAATCTACCAGTAGAAGTTACAGTTTGGTTAAAATCAGTATGTAATCTTTGACTTTGAGGATGAACTAAAGCTGGTAAAGCATCTACATAAGTAGACTTTAATTTTGCTAATGTTCGATATTCAATTATCGCTTTTACAAATCCGGTATTATCAACTTCTTGGAGTTTTTCTAAAGTTGCTGCGTCTGTAGAATAACCAGTTTGAATCTTGCGAGAATATTTGGTACTTAAACCTAATTTCTCAAATAGAATCTGACTTAATTGTTTAGGAGAACCTAAATTAAATTTTTCTCCAGCAATTTCAATAGCTGTAATTTCTAACTTTGCTAATTCTGTCTCTAATTGCTGTGAAAGTTCCTTGAGATAAGCTGAATTAATCCTAACTCCTGTATATTCAACTTCTGCTAAAACTGCTTCTAATGGTTGTTCAACTTGATGAAAAAGTTGATACAAAGCTGGAGTTTCTGTTAATTTATCTCGTAATTTTGGGACTAATTTAAATGTAGAATAAACATCCATACCACAATAATCAGCAACAGCAGAAATACTCAAATCAGCGATAGTTTTCCCTTTGGGAACTAAATCTCCATAACTGGTCGCAGTTAATCCTAAATACCGCAAAGATAAGTCAGTTAAATTATGACTACTATCTGGATTAATTACATAACTCGCTAACATCGTATCAAATACCACCCCAGCTAGTTCAATTCCTTGTCCCTGACACCGCAAAATCAAACGATCAAATTTAGCATTTTGTAAAGCTTTAGGATAATCAGCACTTTCTAAAATTGGCCGCAGTTTTGCTAATACTAAATCTCGATTTAAGTTATTCCCAATTTTATGACCAATAGGAATATAAGCGAGTTCATTTGCTGCTGTTCCCCAACAACAACCAATTCCTACTAAATCTGCATCTCGTGGTTCTAATGCGGTAGTTTCTGTATCCCAAGCAACGGGTATTTCTGGATTAGTAAATTGTCTTAAAATTTCTACTAATTCCATTAATTTAGCTTCTGTATCAATAATGCGCGGTTGAATATTTGTATTTGTTTGTTTTTTATTTTTTGCTGTGTCTTCAGCACCAAAAAACCAAATATCATCATCTGTTTCTATGACTTCAGATACCTGGTTTTCTAAAACTTTTCCTCCCAATTTTTCCTGTAAATCATTAATTTGATCTAAAAATTTCTTAAATTCTAATTTCTCCAAAATCGGAATAAGTAAATTATGGTCAAAACCAGTTAATAAACAATCTTCTAAATTAATTTCTACAGGAACATTACAGACTATTTTAGCTAAATAGCGGGATTTTTCCGCGTCTTCTTTACCAGCAGCTAGTTTTTTCTGAGTCGCACCTTTAATATTATCTAAAGCAGCGTAAATTTCCTCAAGGGAATTATAAGTATTTAATAATTGTACTGCTGTTTTTTCACCAATTCCTTTCACCCCTGGAATATTATCTGATTTATCACCACATAAGGCTTTAAAATCAACAATTTGTGTAGGTAATACCCCTAATTTCTCTTTTACTTCTTCAGCTTTAAATTCTGTAATACTATTTGCAGAACGTTTTAATGCTTCTGGGGTAAAATTTAAAATTGTAATTTCTTTATCAGCATCAATTAATTGAAATAAATCCCTATCCCCGGAAAGTATCTTCACTCGGTATCCCGCTGCTGCGGCTTTTTCTGCTACTGTCCCCAATACATCATCTGCTTCATAACCCGGTGCTGTGAGTATAGGTAAATTTAATCGTTTCAATAACTCATAAAGATTCTCTAAATCGGGAATAAAGTCTGCTGGGGTTTCTGCACGTCCAGCTTTGTATGTATCCTCTGCTTCATGACGAAATGTGGGTAAAGCTAAATCAAAAGCTACCGCTAAGGACTGCGGTTGTTCTGTGCCTATTACCTCTAACAAACATTTCAAAAAACCAAAACAAACACTCGTGGGAATACCTGCTTTTGTGCGAAGTCCCCCATCTCTACCTTTCGCAAAAGCAAAGTAGGAACGAAAAGCCAGAGAATGTCCATCTATCAGGATGAATACAGGTTTGTTGATAATTGGAGAATTAAAAGTCAACTGCTTTACCAAATAAAAAAATTACTATAACATTCACTAAGCTAGTCAGGTACAGAGTTTTTTAGCTTTACGGAACAGGGAACAATAAACAAATCAGGGTGTACCTCATGAGACTAGGAAACTTTACACAACACTTCCCATACTATGTGGACACAGGCACAAGAAGCTTGACCGCATATTGAAGTAATATTTTATGATAGTTCTTCCTCGTCATGACTATGATAACAGATTTCTAAAGCGTTGTCAATCCTTAAATCTTCTTTTACCGCGACTTGATAGAAAAAATATGAAAGGAAACGAATAAACCGGAGAAAACAGTCAAGAAAAATAACGATGGTTCTTCCTCGTCATAACTATGACAACAGATTTCTAAGCGATTGTCAATCCTTAAATCTTCTTTTTACCGCGACTTGATAGAAAAAATATGAAACGGCTGCACTAAATAGGAAATAATCACGATTAAAACCGCCCTTAGAACAATCATAGCCTTGCTACAAAATATAGAGACAAAGCAATGGGTAAAAACTTCGCTAACAAACACCAGATACATTTAATCTTGATTATGGACACGATATTCTAGAGTTTTAGCGCGGTTATGAAAATTAAGTTTTCAGAGACTAACCCTATCTATAGAAATTGTTGTCAGCATAATTAGCTTTATTTGTCAATAGTATATTTGTATTACTAATTAAAGTACATTATTTGGTTGAATAAATTTTCGCCAATTTAGTCTTTGAAACCACTGCTAATTTGTAAAGTTTTGTATTTTTTTCAAAATTGATCTCTGAAACGACTATAAATAAAGACTTTTACAGATCATCTTTTGAGCAGTGTGCAAAATTGACAATAATAACCTGATTATGAAATTCTCAATAATTATAGCAAATCGCCGAAAGTATTGCAAGCTCGTTGCTAAATAAAAATAATTCTCAATTAATTGTTAAGAAAATCTAAAGGTGAATTTTTCCAAGTTAGGAATATTAAAAGGATTATTGTATTTGCATAAGTTTTAATTATATAGAGTGTTAAATTTTGTGATAACTTCCGTAATATTGATCAATTATGGTTAAAACATGGTAAGGTGCAGTTTAGTTTTCTGTTTTCATTTTATAGGAATAACTTGATATGCTTCAAAGACTATATGTAAATAACTTGAGATGTTTAGAAAACTTTGAATTGACCATGAAAGAGATGTTATCTGCTCTGTTGATTAGTAAAAATAGTGTAGGTAAATCAATTATATAATGCACAAAATCAGGAAGCTGAGTTTTCCGTATCTTGGCATAACGTCAAGGATAAATTTAAAGAAAACTATCTTTAGAAACTGCGACAAAATACACAAAAATACATCTTATTGATTTAATTATTGATTGTGATGTCTATCAAAATAGAGAAATTTATGTACGAGATATCATTTCTGAAGATATAAAAAATAGGGTATTTATTTTGGTGTTTATAGCTATTCCTATTCAAGTGAGGTACAAGCGGTAATAATTGAACGCAGATGGACGCAGATAAACGCAGATAATTTTTTACTTCATTAGGCTGGGAAACACTATAAACCTAAGCCAGAAAGACTTAAAAAGGATATGCAAAAAGGTTTTGAGAATATTAAAGAAGCACTTACTGAAGATTGATCTGAAGATAAAAACGGATTATGGTAACATCCTGTTATTATAGAGGATAAACCTAAGTTAGAAAGGATGATTTTATGTGTTAAACCATTTTTTTCCTAAAGTAGACTACTGGAAAAATACTAGAACTTAATCAAGTCGGTTTTGCTTTAATTATTGTATTGTTATTTTATATCTTTAGGAATTTTGACCATTTCTCTTATAATCAAGTTTACGCAAGCAACCCTCTACTGTTAACTTTTTCATGAAACTGCAATTTTGGGAAATTTATGTACAAAGCATCTGCTGGAGTAAATGATATTAAACTATTAGTTCTAGACATAGATGGGACAATTACTGGAGATTCTAATACTCTGAGCATTACCGTCAAAGAAGTGATCGCTGCGGTACAAGCTAAAGGAATTGAGGTCGCTATCGCTACTGGCAGAATGTATTGTTCAGCTTTGCGATTTCATCAAGAAATTGGTGCTAAACTACCGTTGATAGCCTATCAAGGTGCTTGGATTCAAGATCCGAGTGATAATAAAATTCACCGTCATTTACCCGTATCTAGAGAAATTACCCAAGAATTACTAGAATACTTTGAACAGCCGGATTTGCGATCGCTCCTTTCGGTCCATTTTTACATCAATGACCAACTTTATGTGCGAGAAATCACCAAGGAAACAGATAATTATCAACAACGTTGTGGTGTAAATGCTATTCCTGTTGGTGATTTGCGTCAATTATTAAATCATGAACCCACGAAGATATTAGCTTTGTCTGAGGACGCAAATTTAACTCAAAAACTTTTAGCTGATTTACGGCTAAGATACAAACCCACAGATTTATATATGACAACATCCGTTCCCACTTTCTTAGAAGCTGCGAATACTCATGTTAATAAAGGTCATGCTGTTCGTTATTTGGCAGAAGAAATGCTAGGTTTAGAAAGTGGTGATGTGATGACCATTGGAGATAATTTTAATGATGTAGAAATGCTCAGTTATGCTGGTGTTGGCGTGGCCATGGGTAACGCACCGCCAGAAGTGCAGGCTATCGCTAATTGGGTAGCACCTAGTATAGAATTAGACGGTGCAGCTGTAGCGATAGAGAAATTTTTGCTTTCCTAGAAAGTTCAAGTGGTGGGTTTTTGGCGTGAAATTCATATTTGTATTCACCAAGACCAGAGACTGGGAGATGAAGATAAAAAGAACACCGACGACTGGCCGTGTTTCGTCTCGGTGTTCTTTTTAATTTGCTCCTCACACAATTAAGATTGTAGTCGAGGATATGTATTTTGTCAATAGATTTTCGAGAAGTTTTTGTAAATATAATTAAAGTTCTATCGGTGCAACTACTCCCAACTTATTTTCCAAGACGAATCTGAAAACCAACTGAGTTGCTACCAATAGTCCTAACCGAGCTTGAGCTAATTCTGGAGTTTTAATTTTTACTTCTCCCCAGATACGACAACTGCCCCAAAACTTTTCAAAAGCTTGACTTAAATTGCCACCCGCTGTTTCCCACTGCGAATAATTACTGCCAGTACAAAATAGATTATCTACTAATTTTACTAATTGGTGTATTAGTAACATTTCATCAGCGTGATTAAGCAGAAGTTTTTGATCATCTCTAAGTAAAGGTATCGGTTTAACAGAAAAATAACCTTTAGTACCTATTATATCAAGTGAGATTAATCCATCCTTCTCTGCTAACCGTAACAGAGAGCAACAGCGGGAATAGGCGTATTGAATTTTAAAAATTGTGAATGGATGATTAGTGACTGGTAATTGGTAGTCAAGAGAATTATTGATCAAGTCTCCATTTTCTGAAAAAACGATCAAATTTTGTAACCAAGCTGCTAAGGTAGAGTCAACGAGTTCTATATAAATCCAACCAGGAGGAACTACCTTAACACTAAATAAACTATCGCTATGATAGCATAAATGCTCGGCCATAGCCTGAGCAATTTCCATCACGGGTAAATTCTGAGATTTTGATATCCCCATGGCCACGCCAGAGATATATGAAATTTTTTGATTATATCCTCCTTGATAGAGAAGAACTTTTCTACTTTCTATGCCTGTAATTCCTCTATCGTTGGTAAAAACACTGAAGCAGGAGGCTAGATAACCGCTTATTAGCTGCTTAATAGCCAAATTTTTACTAAAAAGTAGTTGAGAATACACGTATTCCTTGTAAAAAATTTATGAGGTGCATTATTTTATCCTGTTCCATCTACCTTGAGATAGAAGTTTACTCTATGTACATAAAAATCAGAGTAGGATAAAATTTGATGAATTAATGTATAAAAGATGGGTAAAGTTGAGTACCCTCATTGTACAGTAGAAAGTATAAGAAAAAATAGAGGGCTAAATTGCTTTCTATCTTATCGGAGGAATAGCGCTATTAAGCGTTAACTCTACCCCATTCACACAAAGACACTCCTTGCACCGTTTTAATCACGTCTTTGTTTTTTTAGCTAAACGCTCTGTGTTACTTATGCAATCTCAATCTTCCTTTTCCGAAGCTTCGCGTCCTTTCTTGACTTGGCAACGCATTCTTGACTGGGCTCAAGAACACTACCGCTGCCGTACCTTCAGTAAAGATGAGCGCATTCCAGCCAGACCTGGTTTGCTCTATTTAGTGCAAAGGGGCGCTATCCGCATGGTAGGAACTGCCCAAGTGGGTGCTACCGCTAGTCAGTTAACATCCAGAAGAATTAACAGAACTCCAGAAGAAGCCTTCTTGGGCTTTGTAGGGGCAGGACAACCCTTTGAAATTGTTGCCCAGTCCCCATTTACACTCCAGTCCTTTGCCCACGTTGACCAAACTGCGGTACTGTGGATGTACTGGCATGATCTAGACAACTGGCCTCACTTCCGTCGTGAAGTTATGGATGCCTTTAGATATCAGCATCAGCGCAAGTTACTCTGGTTAAGTGCTTTAGGTCAAAGACGTACAATTGACCGTCTTTTAGGATTTCTGACCTTACTGATTGAGGAATATGGCGAGCCTTCCATGAGTGAAACTGATCCTGACGTAATTCGTGGTTATTGCTTACCCTTCCCCCTCACCCATGCCCAAATTGGTAGCGCCATTGGTTCAACCCGTGTAACTGTCACTCGTTTAATGGGTAAATTACGTCAACGTGGACTAATTCTAGCCCAAGGGGATAATTTAATTTGCTTACCCGCAGATGCTATCAATAGACCAGCTAATAATGGGTAGTTCAAATCTCGAAAGAGATTGACCAATTTTACCTGAGAGCTTGCCACTCTCGGACACACCAATAGCAGGTATCAGTGGATTTTGATCAACCAACTTTGGGTAATTAGTTCCTGAACCTGCTCCTCATTTTTACTGACAGTGGTTAAAAAAATCGGGTAATCGGTAATCGGGTATCATCTTTCAAGGTTTTTCCCAGTGTTTCTATTTTTCCAGCACCGGCTCAAAGTCGTAGCCAGTTCCAGAGCGATTACCACGGACAATTTTTACTAGTTGGACTGGGGTATTCCGATCTCCCGAAGGTAAAAAACGAATTGAACCGGCAGCACCACTAGTGGAAAAGTCTGATGAAAGTAGTGTTTTTTGAATTCCAGAACGACTGGGATTAGTTGCTAACGCGGCGATAAAGGCTTTTGTAGCATCATAAGCGGTTGCTGTACGCCAATTGACATCACTACCCCATAACTTTCTAGATTGGGCTGGAAATGGGGAATTAGGATTGCCATGAATATGCCAAGGAACAGCCACTACCATGGATAATGCTTGTTCTCTAGTAATGTCTAAGGTTTTGAAGCTATAAACAGTATCACCACCCAGTAAAATCAGACGTTTTTGATTGAGTTGCACTACTTGTAATGCTTTATCTAAGGTTTCACTATTAGGAGCTAACATTAAAACTTCCGCACCTTGTTTAAATGCTTTTTCGATGCTAGATGAAGGGCTAAAATCAGCTTTAGATAAATCAAACTCACCTGAAATTTGTCTACCCTCCAAAGAAACAGAAGCAATAAACTCAGATTTTAATGACTGACTGTAGTTGCTTTGAGAGTTATAAAAAACTGCTGCATTTTTTTTCCCCAAAGTTTTCACCATATAATTAGCTAAAGCTCTGGCCGCGACAAAATCACTAGGTAGTGTGCGAAAAACGTAGGGACTAAAATTGGAAATTTTTACAGAACTACTAGTAGGAGAAATAGCGACTAATTTGCCATCATTATAGACCTTCCCGGCAGCCAATGTTGCGTCACTGCCATAATGTCCAACTACTCCTAAAACTGCGGGGTTTTCTACCAAAGCTGCGGCTATCTGTTCACAGACTTTCGGATTATTTTCATCATTAGCTATACCTACTTTTAACGGTACTCCCTTGACCCCTCCAGCAGTATTAATTTCATTTTGAGCTTGTGCAACACCACGTAATATTTCTAATGCCGTATTCGGGTGATTACCAATAGGTGTAGAGACAACAATGGTATAGCTTTTACCAGAACCAATGCGGGCATTATGCAGATAAATCAGTGCCTCTGGGTCATTGGGTTTGATTTTTAGAGATGATGTTAAATTAGTGATTGCTTGCTGATAATTTTTATCCAAAATAGCTTTAGCAGCATCTTTTTTGTCTGGTAAAACATCATTAGAAATTAAAATTTTTTCTCCAAAACTAA
>JBJUHT010000038.1:0-8963 GCA_046070105.1 Dolichospermum sp. | reverse complement strand
AACCACACTGATCCCTTCCCGAACTCAGAGGTGAAACGCTGCTGCGGCGACGATAGTTGAGGGGTAGCCCTCTGTGAAAATAGCTCGATGCCAGGTTTATTTTTTACATCCCCTCTCATGACAATCATGAGGGGGTTTGTTGTTTTTGTTTTTTATCCAATTTGGAAATTATTTAATTTATTGGAATTTGCAAAAATTCTCTGCAATATTAAACCGGGTTTAGTATTGCTAAACCCCTACAGGATTCAAAACTAGTGCGAGTTTCATTAGATGTCCTAACTACTTTCTCTATATCTATATAGATATAGTTTACCCAGGATTAGGGCAAGTACCAATATTATTCAAACCCTTGGAAATGTCTGTTATGGAAACACCTTCTAATGGTGGCCCATATTGATTCTGTAATAATGGAAACAACGAGGGAGATACATGGCAAATTTCTCTATTTCCATTGATGTACATAACTCTTCCTTCATAGTTTGCTGGTGTGTAAAGCCCTTGAGGCCATGTACAACCACCTTGAAAGTTATAAGGAGTAAAAGGAGCTCTTCCGTAACTACGCACACCTTTTTTCATCAAAAGTTTTAATTGAGCTGGACCAACAACGTGACAGGTAAACTTTCCACTATTACTCCAATAATAGCTGTGACCTTGATGAGCATAAATACCAGAGGGGATATTTGGTGCTGGTTGAGCTACAGCTTGTAAACTTTCTGATATTTGTAGCAAGCAAATTGAAACTGTAACTGTAGTACCGATAACAAATGAACTAACGATTTTATTTTTTTTCATTATTTTCCTGTATTCTATTGGTTTTGTTACTTAATTACTATTCTTAGAAAATTTAGGTTGATCTGTCTATTGGAAAACATCCGATTTTATCGGGAGATTTATTACAAAATTTTACGTATAAAATCGGAAAATATGGGTAAAAATGGGATTATCTTTTGTTATAATTACTGAAACCTTTACCCTATATAGTTTTTATGACTGTAGACGAAGTTGTAAAATTTGTTGATCAGATGGTTTTTGAAAAAACGGGAAAACATCTAGATGATGTCCAAACTGCTGTAGTTGAAGGGAGTTGGAAAAGACAAACTTATGATCATATTGCTAGGGAATATAATCTTTCTAGTAGTCATGTAGGAGATGTAGGATCTGAGTTATGGCAACTTTTATCAGAAATATTACATGAAGATATTAAAAAAACTAATTTTCGTTCTACTTTGGAAAGGATATATATTCAATCATCTCAAAATCCAAATATTTGTATTGGTAATAGTCATTATTTTAATTTTAGTTCACAAATATTAAATCAAGATCATCAACCAGAAGCAAAAAGTAATATAAATACTGAATCTAAATTATCTGCTTACGATTTAATATTTGCTCCTGAAATTATCAATTTTTATCAGCGAGAAAAAGAATTAAAAAACCTCTCTGATTGGATATTTAAGCAAAATACTCGTTTAATTTCAGTATCAGGATTATATGGAACTGGTAAAACTACTTTAGTTAAAAGATTTATTGATTTAAACTTACAGAAATTTGCAGTGGTTATTTGGAGAAGTTTAAAATATCCTCAATCTTTAGAGTTACTTATTACTGATTTATTGAATGTTTGTCAACAAGAACCTCAAGCAACTTTAGATAAACGATTAAAACAATTATTAGATGTTTTTGCGAATCATAAATGTTTAATTATTCTTGATGATTTACAAAATATATTTATCCCTGGTAAATTTGCAGGACAATACAAAGTTGAATATCAAGATTATCAAAACTTTTTTAATATGATTACAGAGGTTAAACATCAAAGTCATGTAATTGTGATTAGTCAAGAAAAATGTCCAGAAATAGAATGTTTAGACGATGAATTAGGTCCGATTAAGTCTTTAGAAATATCAGGATTATATGATGTTGATATTCTCCAAAATAGAGGATTAAAAAATGAAGATAATTGGTTAAAATTAATTGATTTATATGCAGGTAATTTTATTGATTTAAAAAGTGTGAGTATTTTAATTAATAAGAATTATGATGGTCAAGTTGCTGATTTTTTAGCTGAGAATACTTTGCACATTACCAATCAAATGCAATCTCGTTTTCAGCAAATATTTAAGCATTTATCATCCCAAGAACAAGAAATAGTATTGCATTTAAGTAAGTTTGAAATACCTGTTACTAGAGAATATTTGAGAGAGGGTTTAAATTTATCTGTTGTTGATTTTAATAATGGTTTACAGTCTTTACAAGAAAGGTATTTAGTCACGAAAATAAAAAATGATAAAATCTTGTTTCAATTATCTTCAGTTTTTAGGGAATATGCGAGAAATTTTTGTGAAAATTGATGATGATTTCATAAAAAATATAGGTCATATTTCTTGATATATTTTGAATCAATTACATAAGTCCTAATTTCACAGATAAAATTGAACAATGATTTTATTCTCCATCACAACAGTTAAAATAGAGGAAGATTTGTATATAATTATTTGTAAATATTAGTAAATTACGTAGCATATATTAGTTTAAAATAATACTAATATATATTTGTTATTTGCTATTGTCCTCGTCCTGGTTTGCAGTCTGCGAAACCTAATGCTTCGCTATCTAGGAAACTAGCGATTCTCTTTCAGAGACACTACGTGAACGCCATTTTAATAATAGCTTCTACTGGATAGTCAATTTCAGCTGCACGGGCAATTAAAGCTGCTTTGATTTTTTCTGGTAAGCTTTCTAAGATAATTTTAGCATCAGTTAGGTAATGGGTAATGGGTGATTCACTTTTTATAACTGAATCATGATTTATGACTATTTCATTAATTCTTTTGCAGTTGCCATTTTTGGATAGCATCCTGAGCATCTTCGTAAGCGATCGCACCTGTAGGTACTAAAATAGCAGTGGAAATAGCACCCTGAAAGTCTCCTTGTTTAGCCCGAATTTTCGCTAGATCTAAGATCTTTTCACTCCACTGGTTAATTGATTTTTGGGCAGTTTCAAAGCCAGGTTGTTCCCGTGGTATTTTTTTAGCAACTACAATGGCACGATTATAACTAGAAGCTTGTTCAGGAATGATTAATGCCGTAGCTGCATCTAAAAGAGTTTTATTGCTCACATACTGCTTGGCCTCTATTTGCCATTTTTTGATCATAGTTTCAGCTTGCCAATAAAGCGGCTCTTTTTTGGTAATTAATTGAGCGGTAGCTATGGCATTTTTATATTTTCTTTGTGCCGCTTGTACTTGAGCTAACTCTAAAATCATCTGACACCAAACTTCAATATTTTCCTGTGCTTTTACATATAGCGATGTGTTTGGTTTTACTCTTCTTGCCTGGGCGATCGCTGTCACTAAATCCCTTGGTTGATGGCGAAGAAGAAACATCTTTTCTAGTTCTAAAATCGCTTGACTGCGTTTTTTAGAGTCTGTATTTAAATTAATTTGGGCAATACTGCGGTTTTTGGTATTGGGTAATAAATCTGGAAATTTAGTAGTCGTAGTTGTATTTTTAAATACCGTTTTTGATAAATTTTCAAAGCGGAAATGATCATGATGGCGCAGCAAAAATGTAGCGATTAAGGCTACTATGACTATATTGCTACCACCCCAAATTATAAACTCTTGCCATAAAGTTATCGCTGACCGGCTTGAACCTTGGTCTTTAGCGGTGGTCATAGGAGGGATAAATCTACCCTCCCCATGAGATATGGGCGCAATTGACTCAGAAACTGCGGTTGGTGTTTTGTTTAAGGTGGTTGCTACACTCGGACTTTTTTCTAGAGGAGGTATAGTTCTGGTGACAGCAAAACTGGCTTCTGGAAAAATGACGGACTCGGAGTTGGCATCTAATGTCAAAATCGGTAAAATAGCTGGTTTGTCAGCAGGAATAACGGTGATGGGATTTTGCACCGGCCGCCAGTGGTATTGACAGAGTTTGGGTGTCAGATAACTCAGATAACTCCCTAAATCACTCAAGTCGTATCCTTTCCCCGAACCCAATGCTTCTAATAATGCTGCTGTGAAGAAACCGTGTCCTAATTCTGTACTTTCATGGGAAAATTCTTCTGGCTGACAGGAAATAATTGCCCCCATTTGTAATTCGGCCGCTACTTTCATAATTTCTTGACCTACGGGTGCATCTGCTTGTGTCCCAAAAGCCCGGTTAATATCAAAGATGAGTAAGACTTTGATGCCGGTAATTTCTAAACTTTGGATCAGCGATCGCACTTCTATACCCGTTTCAACAATCTGCTCAGGATCTCCGCCCACAGGCATTAAATAGTCTTTCCCTTTGTGGTTCACCCCATAACCGCTAAAAAATAACCATAGATAGTCTTCCGGCTGCCAATTATTAGCCAATTCTTGTACTAATGACTGAATATTTTCTTTGCTGGGGTAGGAGGATTTATCTCCTATGGGCGGAGAACTGTTTGTCATCAATAGGCAGTTTTCGGGGCGAAATCCTGCTTGTGTTACTAAATATTCCCTAATTGCCTCTGCATCCCCTTGGGCGCAATTCAGAGGTTGAAATAGTTGATAGTGATTAATGCCAATGGCGATCGCCCAGTAATTTACCATCCCGTCTTTAATCGGCTTTTCTTGACCTGAATTTGCTCTTAGCACGACCCTTTAACTATAAGGCTAACTTATGTTTTATGGTTGATCATTTTTATCATTCCTAACATCAGCTACTTTTTACACTGCACAAATATTCAGGAAATACTTGCTCTCGATTTTCACAATTATTCAATTATTCTCTGGTTCTGATAGTCCCTGATGTTAATTGATCGCTTAGAATAGGAAGGTTGTCAAGATTTACAATATCCGCTGTCATGGCTGTTCCTAAGAAGAAAACTTCAAAATCTAAACGAGATAAACGCCGCGCTACCTGGAGACACAAGGCTGCTGTTGAAGCCCAAAAAGCTATCTCCCTCGGTAAATCCATTTTGAGCGGCCGTTCTAAGTTCGTCTATCCCACTGACCAAGATGAAGAAGCTCAAGAATCTTAAAGCATAATTCTGTGATCTATCATAGATACTTGTCGTGAATTTATACTCCTAACGGCTGAGTTTTCGATTTTTACTAGTTTGGAAAATATCTAGTTTTATAGGGTTTTACCACAAACCCTATCTGTAAATTCAAATAATTCAGCCATTTTGAGTATAAATGACAATTGCTAGAAAATTCTCAAGTTAAACACAGTTTTGCTCTCATTATCATCACCGCTTATTTGCTCCTAAATACCAACAATCCATTTCAAGATTGATCTCTTACCTTTATAGGGTGCGTACCGCCAATTTATATCCCAAGGTAAAAAGTTATTTAAAACGCTTTTATAATGTGAAAAGGTATCAAAACTCGCTTTACCATGATAGCTACCCATACCACTATCACCTACACCCCCAAATGGTAAGGAAGAAACACCAACCTGCATTACTGTATCATTAATACATACTCCCCCAGATGATGTTTCCTGTAAAATCCGTTTTTGCAGGTTTTTATTTTCAGAAAATAAATATAATGCTAAAGGTTTTGATCCAGATTTAATTAAGCTAATGGCTTCATTAATATCGGTATATTCAATAATTGGTAAAATTGGACCAAAAATCTCTTCTTGCATTACCTGATCTTCCAAAAAAACATTTTCTAATAAAGTGGGAGCAATATAAAGTTCTTCTGGTTTGGTTTCTCCACCAACAATGATTTTACCAGATTGAAGTAAATTAACTAATCTATCAAAATGTTTTTGATGAACAATTCTGGCATAATCAGGACTAGTAGCGGGATTTTCCCCATAAAATTCTTTGAGACATTTTTGTAAAGCAGTGATTAATTCTGGTTTGATTTTTTGATCTACTAACAGATAATCTGGTGCAATACAAGTTTGTCCAGCGTTAATAAATTTGCCCCAAGTAATGCGTTTAGCGGTATGTTCTAAATTAATGTCATAATCAACAATACAAGGACTTTTTCCCCCTAATTCCAAAGTAACTGGAGTCAGATGTTTTGCAGCAGCCTCCATAACAATTTTACCAATGGCTGTACCACCAGTAAAAAAGATATGGTCAAATTTTTGGGCTAGTAACTGTTGACTGGTTTCTACTGCTCCTTGAATGACGGTAATATATTCTGGAGCAAAGTATTTTTCAATCAGTTCGCTGATTAAATTAGAAGTATGGGGTGCGAGTTCTGAAGGTTTAATGATTGTACAATTTCCTGATGCCATAGCACCAACTAAAGGTGATATGATTAATTGAAAGGGATAGTTCCAAGGACTAATAATTAATACTACTCCCAAGGGTTCTGGATATATTTTAGCTGAATAGGGAAAAAATTCTAAAGGAACGGTTGCTTTTTTGGGTTTTGTCCAGCTATTGATATGTTTGAGGGCATAATCAATTTCTTTGGTAACACCGATTTCTGTAGCGTAAGTCTCAAATTCTGGTTTATGCAAATCGGCTTTTAATGCCTGGATAATTGCGTCTTTATTATCACTGACTAATTGTTTAAGGATTTTTAGTTGGGAAATCCGAAAAGCAACATCTTTAGTTTTACCCGTTTGGAAAAACTGCCGTTGTTTGGTGATAATATCAAGAGGTTTTGGTAATTCAGTAGTAAGCATTTTTTATCTCGGAAATAAATATTGTGGCAATATTATTATTTATTATAAGTTTTCAGTTTAGGTTTTGTTTGAGAGGATGTTGTCAACTTATATTGTGGATATTTTTATTCAAATGCTTTTAAATAGGGAGCAATATATTTTTGTCCCCGTTCAATGTAGTAAAGCGAAAAGAGAGTTTCATAATCTTGCTTTACTAATGTCATGGCTCGCTGCATACGTTCATGCCCATAGACAATAAACTGGGCTGTTGATGCTGCGTAGTATTCACACTGGGACTCCTTCACATTGTTTTTAAAGGCATTTTGGTAAAGTGTTCGCACTACTTGAAGAAATGCTTTTTGTTCGTCATCAAATTCAATTTGACCCTCACTGGGGAAATATAATTCTGTCCGTTTCATAAAACCCATGACTAGATTCATACATTCACGGGTTTGTTCCACAGACAAACATTCTTTATCACCGCGACGAAATCCCCATTGAGTGCAACCATTAGTTACTTCTAACGCCCGCAATTTGCTAAATTTATCTAGAGCTTCATCAGAAAATTTTTCAACCTCTTCAATGCGATCTTCTATGAGCTTTTTAAATCCTTGAAAATCTTCTTCAAAAAACTCTTTTAGTTCTTGAATCTCTGTCAGATTGTTCCAGTAAATCGTGCGTTGTATTTTCATGATTAAAAGCTGAGTAATTTACTTAGTGTATCGTATTTGCTGAAGTTGTTTTGAAAGAAAATATTCTTCAACAGAAGGCACTACATTTTATTTTAATGTACCATGACAACAATAGAAGCAGGATTTTTGCTTGTTTGGAGGATAGAGAAGGATAGTCATAAATTAAAACAAAAAGTATCTTTGTGCCATTGGTAAAACTGTTGCAGGTTCACAGGTTAATAATTCTCCATTTGCGCGAACTTGATATGTTTCCGAATCTACTTCCATAAGAGGTAAAGCATCATTTAATTTCATATCCTTTTTAGTTAATTGACGAGTTCCCGAAACAGCAAGTGCTAACTTTTTCAAACCTAATTGTTGAGGAATATCTCTGATCTTAGCTGCTTGAGAAACAAAAGTTAATGATGTTGCGTTTCTTGCACCAGCAAAACTACCAAACATGGGTCGCATATAGACAGGTTGAGGTGTGGGAATACTAGCATTAGCATCGCCCATTTGTGACCAAGCAATCATACCACCTTTAATCACAATTTCCGGTTTCACACCAAAAAATGCAGGTTTCCACAAACATAAATCCGCTAATTTTCCCGCTTCTACAGACCCCACATACCCAGAAATTCCATGAGTGATTGCTGGATTAATAGTGTATTTAGCTACATATCTTTTTGCTCGAAAATTGTCTGCATTGCTATCATTACCAAGACTTCCGCGTTGCAGTTTCATTTTATGGGCGGTTTGCCAAGTTCTAATTATTACTTCACCAACGCGCCCCATCGCTTGGGAATCGGAAGCAATCATACTAAACGCGCCTAAGTCGTGCAGAATATCCTCAGCAGCAATAGTTTCTCTACGGATACGGGACTCAGCAAAAGATACATCTTCAGGAATGGCGGGGTCAAGATGATGACATACCATTAACATATCTAAGTGTTCATCTAGGGTATTAATTGTGTAAGGACGGGTAGGGTTGGTAGAAGAGGGTAAAACGTTACTTTGTCCGCACACCTTAATAATATCTGGTGCGTGTCCTCCCCCAGCGCCTTCTGTATGGTAAGTGTGAATAGCACGATGTTTAAAAGCCGCAATTGTATCTTCCACAAAGCCAGCTTCGTTTAAAGTATCAGTATGAATTGCTACTTGAATATCATATTCATCAGCCACCGTTAAACAAGTATCAATAGTTGCAGGATTTGTTCCCCAGTCTTCATGGAGTTTTAACCCCATTACCCCAGCTTCTATTTGTTCTATCAGTCCTTGGGGTTGACTAGTATTACCTTTTCCTAAAAATCCCAAATTAACAGGAAAAGCGTCCGCTGCTTGCAACATTCTGTAAATATTCCATGGTCCTGGAGTACAAGTTGTGGCATTTGTTCCCGTAGCTGGTCCTGTACCACCACCAATCATGGTTGTAATACCTGATGCAATAGCTACCTCAATTTGTTGGGGACAGATAAAATGGATATGGGTATCAATTCCTCCCGCAGTGAGAATCATTCCTTCACCAGCTAAAGCTTCTGTTCCCGGTCCAATAATAATATCTATATTATCTTGAATATAGGGATTTCCGGCTTTACCAATTTTGTAAATTTTGCCATTTTTAATGCCGATATCTGCTTTGACAATACCCCACCAATCGAGAATCAAAGCATTAGTAATTACTAAATCTAC
>JBJUHT010000037.1:0-2669 GCA_046070105.1 Dolichospermum sp. | reverse complement strand
TTGTTTCATTTATTTCCCTTTCTTCAGGAGAAGTTAATAGTCTTTGTTCACACCTCTGTATGTGGAACACATACACGGGATTGGTTGCACATTTTGGCCTGTCATCCCTGACTTCAACGTTTAATCGCAGTCGGCCATCTCTGACCATTTTCCGTAGCTGCTCTGTTCTTTTTCCCAGTACCACAGCCGCCGCCGCAGTATTTAGCCATTTCTCGCTTTTCCCTGTAGCCTCTCCTACAGCACGGGCAAACATTACTTCAAACTGTTGAACCGCCTCGGAGACGGCTTTCTCTACGATTGCATTAAAATCTGCTCTTGAGATTGTGACAATTTCGTTTCCATCTGTAGGTGGATAAATGGGTTCTTGCGTGCTATTATTTGTCATGAGTTTATGGGTGTTTCTATTCCTTTATCGAATATTCTATTCCTTTATCGTAGCGTAAAAAACAGAAAATGGAAATTGTTTGTAAATTTAGGATACGAGATTAAGCGATTTGATCAAGTCGGTTTGTAGTTCTGCATCTAGCACGAATCAAGCCGCTAAAAAGTTCGGGGTATCTCAGGGTATATTAAGTGATATAAAATGACATTCCAAGCGCGTATAAGTGCTACAAATAAAATAAAAACCCTTGAGAAATCAAGGGTTTTGTAATGTCAACACCATTACGCAGCTGAAAATATTATATCTTAGCTATCGAAATAATAATATTTTTATTGGAATCATGATATAATTATCCCACGCCGGAACTGTTAGTCTTACATAGGCTTCATGCTTTGCAGACTAACAGGAATGACGTTTGCCGGGGAGTGAAACGGATCACGCGAGTCCCATGGCTCGAAATATTGGGTTCAAATCCCATCCCTGACCTGAGACTCTAATCCTCTAACTCCTGAGAAAATCAGGAGTTTTTTATTTCAAATATATTGATGAGTTAGGCGGTTCTAATCAGGGGTTTAGCGTTGTTGCCTGTATCAACACTCCAAACAGCATATTGGCTCTCCCCTACAGTGCAATAGTCTCCTAGATACATCCCATAAATCCCAGCTACCATCACGTCAGGCGAAAATATATGAACAAACTCTACTAAGCCCGGATTAACTATCTGTGCTGACATGGTGGCAGGGTATAGAGCGCGAAACCTCGCTGGCGTGTTGCTGTTTCCAGACAAGCTTATTATCTCTGTCATCGCTAAGTTCACGTATCCAGTATTGCCCTGGGCTAAAGAACTAATCGGCTGTAATGTAAAGAGAATATTACCTGTTAATCTCTGAATAAAGTCTGTTGCATTATTCCTAGGAATATAAGCATAAGGAGCATGGTTTTGATTCCACCAATTATTGACAGATATTGTTGGATCTGGCCTCAAATATCCCAAGAACATTTTCACAGTTCCCTGTCCAAAAATGTATACTCCTCGAATTTCGGGATGTTTGCAAATCCAGAAAACATAGGAGTCGCTTAGATTAAAACCAGGACCAGTATTGGTATATGCTGAAGGGTTACTTCCTGTGTTAGTATCGGTGTTAAAGTTTGAATAGCCTTTAAAGCTAACGGCTGTTGAGTTATTCGTAAACCCAAATTCGACTATTAAGTTTGCATAAGTTTGAGTTCCGCCAGTATTAAAATTCCAAACACGGAAATTCCCATTTCCGGCGGTATAACTTTTTAGCAATGAAAATCCTGCTGTAATCATTGCGGAATTTATGGCGTTTAATATGGTTTCTTGGCTTCCGTTACCTTGGATACTAGCAATTGAAATAACTGCATTTGGCATAATTTTACATTCCTATAATAACTTCTGTTGTTTCACTGTCTGGACAAAGACAAATTAAACTATCTACCATAGCAAAATCGTTTAACGCTATGAATACTGTGAGATTGATGCTATTGCCTGTAAAAATCCCAAACAATCCCGTGCCAGTAACTATTCCATATTCAGGCATAATTAACTTGTCACTCCAATTTCTCTGTTATTTAATATTGGTCAACAATATTAATAAAAATTATCTCATAAAAAATGCTAACATCCCAAATCAAACGGCAAATTATTCAAAAAGCGATCGCTACACCAGATGTAGAGGTCTGTGGCGTAATTCTGGACAACGATGAAAGTGTGCAAATGAATAATTGTGCAAATGAACCAAAGCACGAATTTTTAATCAATGAAGATGAGTTTGATTTAGTTGCTGATTCCGCAGTGGGGATATATCACAGCCATTGTCTTGAGTCACAACCAGCTATTCTAAGCCCCAAAGATATTGCTAATAGTAAAGCGAGAAAAATACCATACGTCTTATATCACACGCTTTTTGAAGAATGGGATTATTATGATCCTAATGATATTTATCCTTATCCGTTAATCCCTAATCCTTGGCTGCCAAAAGAATTACCGTTTTACTTGGGATGGAAATTCAGTTACAACCGCAGCGATTGTTACACGCTGATTCGTTCGTATTACAAGGGGATGCTTGGTATAAATTTACCTGATTTCCCCCGCAACAACATCCAAGAAACTACATCACCTAGTTGGGATATGTTTTCGAGCAATTTTGAGAAAGCAGGATTCAGGAAATTAGGCACTGATGAGATGCTACGAACCAATGATGTTATATTGATGTGTATTTCTGGTACACAAACTCACCACTCCGCAATTTTGCTGGACACTAAA
>JBJUHT010000036.1:0-9546 GCA_046070105.1 Dolichospermum sp. | reverse complement strand
CCTACAATTTTACATCGGGAGGAAGTAGGACTTTATTAATTACATGAATCACACCGTTACTGGCTTTAAGGTCTACTTTTTTTACCCTGGCGTTGTTTATGGTAACTCGACCCTTTCTCACTTCAACTTTCACTACAGCACCTTCAACTGTTTTGACCTCACCAGCTTTGATATCTTTAGAGGTAATTACTCCGGGAACTACATGATAGGTTAATATTTTAACTAAGGTGTCTTTGTTTTCTGGTTTGAGGAGTTTTGCTAAAGTTCCTTTTGGTAAGGCTTTAAATGCTGCGTCTGTGGGTGCCAATACAGTGAGTGGTTCTTGACTGGAGAGGGTTTCTACCAAACCTGCGGCTTTGATAGCTGTAACTAGGGTTTTCAAGGAACTGTGGGCGCTGGCAATTTCGACAATTGTGCCTACGGTCTGTGTACTGGTAACGGGTGTAGTATGTTTAGCAGGAGGCTTAGTTTCTGCGAAGCTAGGGGCGCTGACCAGAAGGGTGGTTGCAGCTATGGCGATACTAACTGTTTTACTGAGTAGGAAATTCATAGTTCTCCAAAAAGCTTGAAAATACAATACTTGACAGGTGTCTGTTGATAACTATTCTGCCAGCATTGCCAATAACTGCGCCTCAGTCAATTGGCTAATTCCTAAGTTTTGGGCTTTCTCTAATTTAGCACCGGCATCTGCTCCTATTACCAAAAAGTTTGTTTTTTTACTGATCGAATCAGTAACTTTACCACCATTTTTTTGAATTAAAGCTTTTGCTTCGTCTCTTTTTAAGGTTGGTAATGTGCCAGTAATTACAAAGATTTTGTCCGCAATTTTTTGATTAATCTCGCCGACAGCTTTGGTTTCTGGGCTGTTTGCTAGTTGTAACCCCATGGCTTGAAGACGGGAAATTAAAGTTTGATTTGCTACTGTATGAAACCATTGATACACTGATTGGGCGATTTCTGCACCGATACCATAAACGCCTGCAATATCTGATTGTCTGGCTGCTGTTAATTCAGCGACGGTGGTAAATTTCTCTGTTAATAATTGGGCGTTGACGCTACCTACATGACGAATGCCTAAACCGTATAATACCCTAGACCAGGGCTGAATTTTTGATTGGGCGATCGCTTTGATCAATTTCTCTGCTGATTTTTCTCCCATGCGTTCTAAACTACATAATTGCTCTTTTGTCAATTCGTATAAATCAGCAACGGAATGTATTAAACTTTTTTCTACTAATTGATACACTAGTTTTTCACCAACACCTTTAATATCTAAAGCGTCACGACTTACCCAGTGTTCAATTTCACCTTTGAGAATGGCAGGACAGGAGGCATTTACACATCTAGTAACAGCTTCTCCAGTTTCTCTGACTACCAGTTGTCCACAGACGGGACAATGGGAAGGCATAATAAAGGGTTGGGTGTCAGGGGGACGCAATTCTTTGATCACCCGGACTACTTCGGGAATGATTTCTCCGGCTTTGCGTACAATTACGGTGTCACCAATGCGAATATCCAACTGTTCAATGCGATCGCTATTATGTAAGGTAGCACGGGAAACAGTTGTTCCCGCTAATTGTACTGGTAACATTTCCGCTAGAGGAGTTAACGCGCCGGTTCTGCCGACATTAACTGTAATGTTTTTTACGCGAGTTGGGGCTTCTTCGGCGGGATATTTTAAGGCTATAGCCCAGCGAGGAAATTTCTGTGTAAACCCTAGTTGTTCCTGGAGTTTAAAAGTATTTAATTTAACTACAATTCCATCGGTCATATAGGGAGAATTGAGTCGTTCTGTATCCCAATATTGGTAATATGCGGCGACTTGAGAGATAGAATTACAAAGTTTATGGTTAGTATCAATGCGGAAACCCATTTTTTGCAATAATTCCAAAGCACCCCATTGAGTATGGGCAATACTGGAGTCATCTAAGCCAGTAATATGTAGAGTATAGGCGAAAAAATCTAACTGTCTTTGGGCGACAATACGGGAGTCTAATTGTCTCAGTGTACCAGCTACAGCATTACGCGGGTTAGCAAATACTTGTTCACCAGCTTTTTGTCTCTTTTCGTTAATTTCTTTAAATATTTGTAAAGGTAAAAAGGCTTCTCCCCGTATTTCGACTTTAGCGATATTTTCTAACCCGTCAAAATTTAAACGTAGGGGAATTGAGCGGATAGTTCTGACATTTTGGGTAATATCTTCACCCATTATACCATCTCCTCTGGTTACACCCCTGACTAAAACTCCATTTTCGTAAGTCAAGGCCAAAGCTGCACCATCAATTTTTAATTCAGATACATATTCTATTTCTCCGATATTATACTGATTTGGTATGTGTCGCCGCCAACGTTGATCCCAACTTTGCAATTCTTCAATATTAAAGGCATTTTCCAGACTGTACAGAGGAATATTATGGCGGACTGAGGTAAAATGGGTTGCAGGTCTTTCTCCAACACGCTGGGTAGGACTATCGGGAGTAATTAATTCTGGATTTTTCGTTTCTAATTCTTGTAATTCTCGATACAGCCGATCATAAACTGTATCTTCCATTATGGGTGCATCTAAAACATAATAAGCGTAACTAGCTTTTTGTAACAAAGATCGTAATTCTTCTATACGGCTTAATTCGGGTTGAGTTGAGATCATAAGTTTCATAATGAAAGAATTTACTCCTTTTTTTGGTGGAAGAATACTGATATAAAATAATCACAAAAACGCCAAGGACTAGTAGGAAGAATAAAGTAGTAAGTAGGTTGGCGTTAAAAATTGTCGTTATGACAAGGGAACAGGGAACTCTTAACTGGGAACAGGGAACAGGGGAGAGGTTTTGGGAAACTTTACTTTTCGTTACTTATGTCGGTTTTTTTCCGTTCACCTACTTAGCAGAACTTTAATTATAGAGAAAAACCATGATTCAAACTTTCACAAATCAGTCTCCTATTATTATCGCTCATCGGGGTGCAAGTGGCTACCGACCTGAACATACTTTAGCAAGTTATGAGTTAGCAATTGATTTAGGTGCTGATTATATTGAACCAGATTTGGTAATGACTAAAGATGGTATTTTAATTGCGCGTCATGAAAATGAAATATCAGAAACTACGGATATTATTGATCATCCAGAATTTGCTTATTTAAAAACTACTAAAATCATTGATAGTGAAATTAAAACTGGTTGGTTTACAGAAGATTTTACCATAGCAGAAATCAAAACTTTAACTGCTAAAGAACGTATTTCCCAAATTCGTCCCCAAAATGCAGTTTATAACGGAATGTTTACTATTCCCACTTTTACAGAAATCATTGATTTAGTCAAGGATAAAAGTGAAAAAATTGGTCGCAATATTGGTATTTATCCAGAAACCAAACATCCCAGTTATTTTCAAGAGATTGGTTTACCATTAGAAACAGCTTTGTTATGGAATTTACAAGATATTAATTTACCTATATTTATTCAGTCATTTGAAGTCAAGAACCTGAAAGAATTATCTCAGAAAACAGATTTACCATTAGTACAATTAATTAATGATATTGGTAAACCAAATGATTTTGTGATAAACAATGATCAGCGTACATATAGAGATTTATTAACAGCAAAAGGGTTACAAGAAATTGCCGAATATGCACAAGCAATAGGTGTACATAAAAACTTATTAATTCCCAGAGATATTCATGGTAAATTATTATCACCAACATCCTTAATTATAGATGCTCATGCAGCGAATTTACAAGTTCATGCTTGGACATTTAGAAATGAGGATTTTTTCTTACCTTGGGATTTACAAAAAAGTCCTGAAAAAGAATATGATATCTTTTTTAAGTTAGGAGTAAATGGTGTATTTACCGATTATCCAGATCTAGCTGTAAAGCAGAAATATTCCCAATTTAATAAGAATCAATAATGAATCTATCCCTTATCAAAATCCTCAAATTCATCTGCGTTTAATTATTCTTAAACCTTACTGAAAAACCATGAATAAATCATCATTAAATCGCTTAACTGAAATTGCCAAAATATTTCTGAAATTAGGTATAATTGGCTTTGGTGGACCAGTAGCCCATATAGCTATGATAGAAGATGAAATAGTCAAACGTCGTCAGTGGTTAACACAAGAACATTTTCTAGATTTATTAGGTGCAACAAACTTAATTCCTGGTCCAAATTCCACAGAAATGGCCATTCATATAGGATACATTTATGCGGGGTGGTTAGGGTTAATTATCGCTGGAATTTGCTTTATTTTACCTGCGGTTTTAATTACAGGTTTCTTGGCTTGGATATATGTTAGTTTTGGAAAATTACCGCAAATTGCGCCTTTATTTTATGGAATAAAACCCGTTGTTTTAGCAATTATTATTAATGCTGTTTGGGGTTTAGGGAAAAAAGCAGTAAAAACGCGAAAATTATTGATAATTGCTATAGTTGTAGCCTTGATAAATCAATTGACTCAAATTAATGAAATAGTAGTATTATTCATGGGAGGAATATTGGGAATGATTTGGTTACGCAGTGGTAATCAAACTAACTTAATTATTCTGGGTTTAACCACAGGAACGTTTTTAGAAACAACAATTATCAATAATCTAAATAATCATGTATCTGTACCTTTATGGAAATTGGGTTTATTTTTTTTAAAGGTTGGTAGTGTCCTATTTGGAGGTGGTTATTTACTAATAGCATTTTTACAAAAAGGACTAGTAGAAGAATATGGCTGGTTAACACAACAACAATTATTAGATGGTATTGCTATTGGACAATTTACACCAGGTCCAGTGCTTTCTACTGCGACATTTATTGGTTATATAATTGCTGGTTTTCCGGGAGCAATTGTAGCAACTGTGGGGATTTTTCTCCCTTCATTTTTGTTTGTTGCTATTTTAAATTCCTTTATGGATACTCTTCGCAAATCATCTTGGACAAGACCATTTTTAGATGCTGTTAATGTTAGTGCTGTAGCCTTAATGACAACAACTACAATACAATTAGGAATAACTACTTTAATATTCCCTAAAACTAATTCCCTAGATTTTTTAGGTTTAGGAATTGCTGTTATTTCCGCAATTTTAGTCATTCGCTACCGCATTAATAGTATTTACTTGATTTTAGGTGGTAGTATTATCGGTGGAAGTGCTTTAATCTTGGGTTATCTTAGATAAGAACATAATTACCTGACTGGAAAATTCACACTTTTAACAAATTTTATGGTACTTCAAGTAGAAAGCAACAAATACGAAGAGAAAACCCAAGAAATTGCTAGACAAGTTTTAGCTGTCACCCAAGAAAACCGCTCATTTTTAGCTGCTTTACGCGACCAAATGCGCTGGGACGATAAATTACTCGACTGGGCTATGAGTAACCCCGGTTTACGAGTACAATTATTTCGGTTCATAGATACTTTACCCACTTTACATAGTAAATCAGAAATTGCGTCCCATTTACAAGAATATTTGGGAGATGAATCAGTAGAATTACCAGCAGCTTTAAAAGCAATTTTGAACTTTGCTAACCCGGATTCTATGCCCGCACAGGTAGCAGCGACAACAGTGGGAACTGCTGTGCAAACTTTAGCACATAAATATATTTCAGGCGAAAATATTAAACAAGTCATCAAAACCGTTGAGAGACTGAGAAAAGATAAAATGGCTTTCACCATTGACTTACTTGGTGAAGCGGTAATTACGGAAATAGAGGCACAATCTTATTTAGAAAGATACCTAGAATTGATGCAGCAGTTGGTCGAAGTATCACAAAATTGGGCGAAAATTCCAGCTATTGACGAAGCAGACGGCGAAAATATCCCCAAAGTCCAGGTTTCTGTCAAATTAACGGCTTTTTATTCCCAATTTGACCCTTTAGACGCTGAAGGTAGTGAAGCGAAAGTAAGCGAACATATTCGGACTTTACTCCGTCGTGCTAAAGAATTAGGGACAGCAGTCCATTTTGATATGGAACAATACGCCTATAAAGATATTACTTTCACCATTCTCAAAAAACTTTTACTAGAAGCGGAATTTCGTCAACGTACAGATATCGGTATGACCATTCAAGCATATCTGCAAGACAGTGAACAGGACGCTAGAGATATCATTGCTTGGTTAAAACAACGGGGTTATCCTCTGACTATTCGTTTGGTTAAAGGTGCGTATTGGGACCAGGAAACCATCAAAGCCGCTCAAAAACATTGGCCGCAACCAGTTTATCATAATAAAGTCGCCACAGATGCCAATTTTGAAGCTATTACCCAATTATTGCTAGAAAATCATCAGTATGTCTATTGTGCCATAGGCAGTCACAATGTGCGATCGCAATCTCACGCCATAGCCATTGCGGAAAATCTTCAAGTTCCCCGTCGTCGCTTTGAAATGCAAGTGCTTTACGGTATGGGTGATAAAATAGCCAAAGCCTTGGTAGATAAAGGTTATCGCGTCCGGGTTTATTGTCCCTATGGTGACTTATTACCGGGAATGGCTTATTTAATTCGCAGGTTGTTGGAAAATACCGCAAATAGCTCCTTTTTACGCCAAAATTTAGAAAATCGTCCCGTTGAGGAGTTGTTAGCACCACCAATACCAGTTCTAGCTTCCCCCTCGCTTGCGGGGGGGACTGAGGGGGGGTTTTGCGGTGTTGCGGATACTGATTTTGCAAAGGAAGAAAGCAGGGATAGTTCGCGTTTAGCTTTTGAGAATGTGCGTCCGCAGTTGGGTGAAACTTATTTACCTCTCATTAATGGGGAATATGTAAATACTTCAACTTTTGTAGATTCTCTTAATCCTTCTAATTTTAGTCAAATTGTTGGTAAAGTAGGTTTAATTAGCATTGAACAAGCTGAGGAAGCAATGAAATTTGCTAAAGCTGCTTTTCCCGCTTGGAAAAAAACTCCCGTCAAACAACGTGCTGATATTTTGCGTCAAGCTGGGGCGTTAATGGAACAAAAACGCGCCCAACTTTCGGCTTGGATAGTTTTGGAAGTAGGAAAACCCGTCAAAGAAGCTGACGCAGAAGTTTCCGAAGCAATTGATTTTTGTCTTTATTACGCTGAGGAAATGGAACGGCTGGATAAAGGTATAATTTATGATGTTCTTGGCGAAACCAATCGTTATATTTATCAACCCAAAGGAATCGCAGTTGTGATTTCTCCCTGGAATTTTCCTCTAGCTATTGCTTGCGGTATGACCGTCGCTGCTTTGGTTTCAGGAAATTGTACTCTACTCAAACCTGCGGAAACTTCTTCTGTAATTACAGCAAAATTTACAGAAATATTAATAGAAGCAGGAATACCTAAAGGTGTTTTTCAATACGTCCCTGGTAAAGGTTCGCAAGTCGGTGCTTATTTGGTAAATCATCCTGATACTCATGTTATTGCTTTTACTGGTTCTCAGTCAGTAGGCTGTAGAATTTACGCAGAAGCCGCCATCTTAAAACCCGGTCAAAAGCACCTCAAAAAAGTAATTGCGGAAATGGGAGGCAAAAATGGGATCATTGTTGATGAAAGTGCTGATTTAGACCAAGCTGTTGTCGGCGTTGTGCAATCTGCTTTTGGTTATAGTGGCCAAAAATGTTCTGCTTGTTCACGGGTAATTGTGCTTGAACCTATTTATGATGCTTTTGTAGAAAGGTTGGTAGAAGCGACAAAATCTTTAAATATTGGAGAAGCGGAGTTACCCAGTACCCAAGTAGGTCCGGTAATTGACGCTAATGCCCAATCTCGCATTTTAAAATATATTGAAGAGGGTAAAAAAGAAGCTAAATTAGCTTTAGAATTACCCGCACCCACCCAAGGATATTTTATCGGACCTGTGATTTTTTCAGAAGTACCCGCAAATGGAATTATAGCCCAAGAGGAAATATTTGGACCTGTTTTAGCTGTAATTCGAGTTAAAGATTTTCAAGAAGCTTTAGAAGTTGCCAATAACACAAATTACGCTTTAACAGGTGGTCTTTATTCCCGTACCCCTTCTCACATTGAACAAGCGCAAGCGGACTTTGAAGTAGGGAACTTATACATTAACCGGAATATAACAGGTGCAATAGTATCTCGTCAACCTTTCGGTGGATTTAAACTTTCTGGAGTCGGTTCAAAAGCAGGAGGACCAGATTATCTTTTGCAATTCCTAGAACCACGCCATATCACAGAAAACATCCAACGTCAAGGTTTTGCACCAATTGAAGGTGCTGAATAATTAGATGATATCACCAGATCCCCGACTTCTTCAAGAAGTCGGGGATCTTTAAATCCTGTCAGTTTCTCAACCCAAGTTACTGTTACTACTCCAGTTCATCCACATTTACCCCACAATCTCCTAATAACTCATCCAAACTATCTGGAAACGTCCTTCTTGTTACCATTTTAGTAAACACATCATAACAGTCATCCTTAGCACCTTCTTTACGCGGAAACCCTAACCATAAAATCACAATTGCTTTTAATTCTGGAGTATCAAACACGCGAAAAAATAGCCGATACCGTTCTGGTAAACCCATTTTTTTGACTCGACTATAGCGTTTTAATGCACCCGTTAAGACAAAATGACTAGCAAAAGGATCAGAAGTAATTTTGGTTTCAATTGCTATAGTAATTGCTGCAAAAAGTTTCACTGTTGCATGAGTTTTAAACTCTGCTTCTGGTAATTGTTCTCGCAAATTAGTAACGCGATTTGATAACGCTTGATATTGATTACCAAATAATTGAGGATGGAAATAAATTTCCCAATTATTACTAACAAATTTACTCATCTTCTAATTGCACACCTTCAATTAGTTTATGAGCAGCTTCAGACATTTCTGTTGTATAAGGTTGTAATGTATTATTTCTCAATGCTTCTGTGGTAGCAAAATCGAGAAACAACCGCATTAATAGAGAGTCTTCTGCATCTTCATCATCCTGCAATTGAGGAACAATTCGCACAATTGCTGTATCGGGTGATAAAACCTCAATCCAACCATCTGCATTCGCAAATTGGGGATGTTCACGATAGAAATCAGCAGGAAGTCGAAACCCTGCACTGTTACCAATTTTGGTGCTACGAATATTGTAGGGGTTGCTCATTTGTTGTGTATATACATGATGTAATTACATTATAGCAATCATCTATAGGGATTTATCAATAGTTATTGACTTGATAAGATTTGTAAAAAATGATATTATGCTATGGACAAAATTACACAAATAACCTGTTTATGGGATTTTTCAATAAGATTGCTAGTATTTACAACCGAGTCATTCAATCCATACAGGATGCACGTGATGTAGCTTTTAACTTACCTGCAAAAGTAGAAGAAAACTCACGGTTATTCAAAACAATTTTCAACACTACAGCACTTCCTGATGTTATGAGGTACAAGAACCCCACCCCCAACCCCAGGGCGTTTTCATTTTCCAAAATTGCGTTACCGAAGGTGAGCGTAGCTATCGCTAGAACCTTTTGACCATCAATATTTTGGGTTGTTTTTGATATTAATTAATCAAAAGTTAGGAAAAAACCGTTGTATTGTATGGTGGAAAAGGGTTTTGGAAAAATGATTTTACAATTTACCTCCGAGAATG
>JBJUHT010000035.1:0-3388 GCA_046070105.1 Dolichospermum sp. | reverse complement strand
CTTTTGCGTATTCTTTGTCAGTCAATACATACAGATTGAAATATTGGGAAAAATTTACTCGATAACTATCCAAAATAAGTTTCATTCCTATTTTAGCGTTGAAAGCAATTAAAATTAATTTGTTCATAATTTCTGTGCATTTAACAGCCTTTTCTGTCCAGTAGTTAAGTAATTTTGACAACTACAGTTCTGAGTATTACTATACTTCTTCCCAGTGCAACTCACTTATAGATGGAAAGTTGTACTGATTTGGAGATTTAGAATTATTCTGTAAAGTGAGACAACTTTCTACACTTACTATGGAAATCGGATTTTAGCGTTTTACACTATTTAAGATAATTTTTGCAGTTTTTTGCAATGGATCTTCACCATCAAAATAGAAAAAGTTTTGGAACTGAGATTTTAAATTGTTTTCATACTCGTTTTCTAGGATAGCATAGTTATTGATAAAATCAACTAACTGTTTAACATCAGCAGTTTTTACTCTGCAAACATCTGCAAAATATGAAGGGATTTCATGACCTTCAAAATTCCACAACAGCACATTTGTATTTACCATTGCTATCACTGCCACCAAGGTTGAATAATGACCTATATAATGGGTACAATGAGGAATGTTATTATTGCAAAATTCCGCTTTATTAAATTCTTTCAACTGCTTGTATAAGGATAAATCACTTCTTGGGTGCAGTTTTATATATATTTTTTTATCATTTGATATACACGAAGACAAAATTTTAATAAAGTCTAAAAATATATCTCTAGAGAGTCTACCATCTTCCACTAAGGTTTGAGCAATATAACAAATTGAGTTTTCTTGAGGAAGACTACTAATATCTTTAACTTTAATTAAGTCTGGATACCCAATTACGTATTGAGACTCGTCTGAATATCCAAATAGTTGATGATGGTATTCTTTCCAAAAATTGCCATATACTAGAACTTTATCTACATTAATTTTGTCTTTATCAATTAAACCAGTTATGTTTTGACCAGAAACTAAATTCTTAATGTAGTATTGTAAGTATTTGATTTTATCCTCTTTAATGGTTTCAGCTATTGTTAATACACATATTATATATCGCAAACTTTTTACAAATTTTTTAAAAAAAAGTGATGGTTCTCTTTTAGTGAATGGAATATAAAGACCATGCTGGAACATAAAAGTTTTTATATTCAATGTTTTGGCAATACTTACATATGCTGAATCAGGAATCCTTTGAGCCATAACTATTAGAGCATCTGGCTCGAATGTAGTCAATTTATGGTTAATATTTGTTTTACTTGGGAATCCACTATAAATAATTTCTGAATTGACTGGTAATTTTTTCAAAATTTCTTTTTCAGAAGCACCATCTTTTTCGTCATAAATAAATTGATATTTATTACCAGGAGACAAATTCTCAATAGCATGAGCTATTGATGCTGGATGTCTAGTGTGGCTAGCAAGATGAAGGTCGAAGAACGAAAAGTTAGGCATTTCTTACGTCTCACTATAATTCAGTATTTATGTTATTTAACGCACAAAAATTTTACTCATACCAGCCTATTTAAACTTGATTGCAAAAGGAGACCTGATTTTGAAAAATGTCTTTAAAAGTAATAGTCTGTTAAGAACATTTATGATTAACTTATCAAAAGGCTTCGTAGCGTACTTACTGCGTATTTGTGACTGTTCTGCCATGCCTCCCTTTGAAGCGCCAGCCGGCGCAGATTTTGCCACCGTTACAGGCAGATAAAATATTTCCACACCTCTCAGCATTCTAATAAATACGTCATAGTCCATAGAATGTTTGAGGGATTCATCAAATTTGTAATTCTTGTGTAAATTGGTTTCACAAAAGAAAGCTTGATGAGGCAAAAACATAAAATACTTGAGAAAATTTGATGGTAGTTTTGGTGGGCTATACAGAAACTCTTCTCCTTTTACAAAGACAATTCTACTACCAACGGCACATTTCCACTTGTATTCTAAATAACTACTAACTACCTCAGAAACGACACTATTTGAAAAAAACAGATCCCCAGAATTTAAAAAAAAGATTAAATCCCCTGTACTTCTGTCTAGACCTTTATTAAACGCACTTGATATACCATTATCAGGTTCCGAAACATAAGAAAAATTTTTAGTATGTTGATAAGACTGCAAAATTTCCCTCGTTCCATCATTAGAATCACCGTCTACAATAATATGTTCAATATGTTCATAATCTTGCCCTTTAACTGACTCTAAGGTTCTCAATAAACCTTGAACATCATTTCTTGATATTGTTACTATGGAAATTAGGCAATTGTTCATATAAATATGTTTCCAGATATGTAAATTTTATCTCACTATTGCTAGACATTTATTTTTCTAGAAAGAACTCCACAGAATGATTGATTCTGTGAATGGCTTTCAATTTAGAAAACATCTTAACCACTTGGGTATGTTAGCGACACTGTAAAGCAGTGTCATATATTAAATCAAAGTGGTGCATTAGTAATACACCCTACAAAATGCTATTTTAGGCAAAGCCTGTGTGATTATCGCTGTTTTTATTCCCGATAGAGTTTATTACTAGGGGAGTCAACATATCAACAGACTGAATATAATTCAAATTTAATTCCGTGCAGAAGTCAAGCCATCGTTTCATCTCACTCCACCCTGATACAAAAATGAAATCTAACCCTGCTTGACTGGCAGCTATGTAATCGTATCGACTATCACCTAAAAATAAAGCAGGTGTGATAATGTTTCCCCGCTCTTTTTCCCGAAGGAGAATATGTTCTTTCGTGTCAGGGCTACCAAAAATTCCACCATCAAATAGATGATCAATACCTTTTGCTGCAAAGACCTGACGAAGTTCAGCTTGATCCCCTCCTGACGCAACTAACCATCGAGTATCAGAAAGGTGATTGCGTAATTTGACCAGTCCTGGGGCAACTGAACACTCCAGTAAACCGGATCTAACAGAGGAAGCATAAGCTGACAGCAAATCATCTAATATTTCAGATTTATTACACTCTCCTACAATATTTTCAAGAAAATACTCGAACTTGCGATAGCGGGAAATTCCACCATTTTGAACGTGGTAATCTACTAGGGCTTGAGCAGCAGTTTCACTGTATGGTAATGCAGCTTGGTAGAAGGCTTCTGTTTTCAACTTATTGGAGTTTAGAATTACACCATCACAGTCAAAAACTAATGTTTTGTATTTTAACACTTCAAGTTTTTCCATTTTCGTGAAGATATCTTCAAAAGAAACTAATTAAATCAACGCTGTGTACTTATTTGTTAATTGCTTTAAAGATTGTTTCAGCCATCATAAAATCATCTTCCCAGTCAATATCAATTTTCTTGAAACCACTCAACTCAAATAACCTTGGATTTACTCCTATTCTATTG
>JBJUHT010000034.1:0-18749 GCA_046070105.1 Dolichospermum sp. | reverse complement strand
AGTTGTCCTTTGTCAGTTGTTCTTTGTTAGTTGTCCTTTGTTAGTTACATAAACCATAATGACCAGACTTGATAGGACTCCGGCAAAAGTGGTTAAAGCAGCGTCCTAATTAACCTGGCTATGGCTATATCACCACTGACCACTGACCACTGACCACTGACCACTGACCACTGACCACTGACCCCTGACCCCTGACCCCTGACCACTGACCACTGACCACTGACCACTGACCACTGACCACTGACCCCTGACCACTAACTAAACCGCAGTACCATTTGGATGTAACAGAGCGCGTTTTGGACCGTGGATAGGGTCTTCTACAATAATAGTCTGATCACGACTTGCTCCCAAAGAAACGATCGCAACGGGGACATCCATCAATTCTGCTAAGAATCTTAGATAGTCTAGTGCTTGCGGTGGTAACTCTTCGAGGGTACGACAGTGACTTGTTGACATTTGCCATCCTGGCAAGGTTTTATAAATAGGACGACAACGGGTGAACATCCGGGCGCTAGTGGGGAAGTGTTCGCAACGTTCACCATCAATTTCATAAGCTACACAAACATTAATTTCCGCTAATTCATCGAGAACATCAAGTTTAGTAATAGCAATACAATCCATGCCGTTAATGCGAACTGCATAGCGTCCAATGACAGCATCAAACCAACCACAACGACGTTTGCGCCCCGTAGTTGTGCCAAATTCCGCACCGCGATCGCCTAATAAGTCACCAATTTCCCCATGTAGTTCCGTAGGGAATGGACCTTCTCCTACCCTTGTAGTATAGGCTTTGGATACACCAATCACCCGGTCTACCATAGTAGGTCCCAAGCCACTGCCAACGCAAGCCCCGCCCGCCACTGGATTAGAGGATGTCACATAGGGATAGGTCCCGTGATCCAAGTCAAGTAAAGTCCCCTGTGCGCCCTCAAACAAAATATTTCGTCGTCTTAAAATCGCGTCATAGATTTGTAACGAAGTATCAACAACAAAAGGACGCAACCGTTCAGCATAACCTAAATACTCCTCAATGACCACTTGAGGATCAAGAGGTGGCAGATTATACAGTTTTTCTAAAATGGTATTTTTATAGTTAATCGTCCACTCTAATTGCTCACGCAGCCCATCAGCATCCATCAAGTCTAACATCCTGATGCCTGTCCGTTCCGATTTATCAGCGTAGGTCGGTCCAATACCTCTACCGGTTGTGCCGATTTTGTGATTTCCCCGTACTTCCTCGGAAGCCTTGTCAATCAGACGATGATAAGGCATGGTAATATGAGCCGTTTGTGAGATCAACAAATTAGCCGTGGAAATATTTAATTGTTCTAGTTGATCCAGTTCTTTGATCAAAACCTGTGGATCTATGACTGTGCCACAGCCAATAATACATTCGGTTTTTGGATATAAAATACCAGAGGGGATTAAGTGCAGTTTAAAGGTCTGACCTTGGACTACGATTGTATGCCCAGCGTTAACTCCTCCTTGGTAACGTACCACCACATCTGCGGAGCGGCTGAGTAAGTCAGTTATTTTACCTTTTCCTTCATCGCCCCACTGGGCACCTATGACAATGACGTTAGCCAAGAGATTATATTAAAGGGTAAAGTTTCCACAAATCATCATTATTAACAGATTTTTGATCTTTTGTCAAGAATTTAAAAAACTTTTGCTTTGGAGGTGAGAGGTTAAAATTATCATGGGGCATAAGCTGTACTGCATTTAATTTGCATAAGTTTAACAGGCAAGATGCCTGTTCCACAATAGCTAAGAATATTAAGATTATACAATTTAGCTGCGTAACAGCATATCATCAATAAATTCACTAATTCAGGAGAAAAATTTGCTACAAATTATCCAGCTACCGGTACTTTCAGACAATTATATATTTTTACTGCATGATCCACAACAGAATATTGCGGCTGTTGTTGATCCGGCTGAAGCGCAACCAGTATTAGACGAATTAATCAAGTTAAAGGCTAATTTGGTGGCGATTTTTAATACTCACCATCATGGGGATCATGTGGGTGGAAATACAGAATTGATCAAAAAATTCCCCCAAGTGACAGTTTATGGAGGTGCGGAAGATAGAGGCCGGATTCCGGGACAGCAAGTATTTTTACGAGAAGGTGATTGTGTCCAATTTAGCAAGCGTACCGCTAATGTGTTGTTTGTTCCTGGCCATACCCGCGCTCATATTGCTTACTATTTTCCCCCAGAAAGCCCAGGAGAGCCGGGAGAATTGTTTTGTGGTGATACATTGTTTGCAGGTGGTTGTGGTCGTTTATTTGAAGGTACACCGGGGCAAATGGTAGATTCTTTAAGTAAACTGCGGGCTTTACCTGATGATACTCGCCTTTGGTGCGCCCATGAATACACTTTAAATAATTTGCGGTTTGCTGTGACTGTAGAGCCAGAAAATACGGATTTGCAAAAACGCTACCAAGATGTTAAAATTCTACGGGAGACTAATGAAGCCACCGTACCATCCCTTTTGGGAATAGAAAAACTCACAAATCCTTTTTTGCGTTGGGATAAACCATCTCTACAAGCAACAGCGAAAAGTAACGATCAAATTCAAACCTTTGCCCGGATTCGAGGCATGAAGGATAATTTTTAGTTAGTTAAGCCGTACTGCATTTAAACATAATCATAATGGCGGGCAGGATGTCCGCACCAGAGGATTTAGGCATATAAGCTGAAGCTGAAGAAACTTTAAGCATAATTCGGGCGGGCAGGATACCCACCCCACAAGAGTTTTACTTGTAAGCAATATGCGGGTTAAATGTTCAACAGCTTACTGAGGATTTACCATATATAGCGGTTTTTAGTTGAGTGCAGTACAAGAACCCCAATATTTTGAAAATATTTTTCATATTTATGGCATTTAGTATTGCGATCGCCCCCCAAATTTCGCTAAAATCTGTAGGCTGTGGGTATGTCAAAAAATCCGGCGTGGTCAAGCTACAATCTTGTCAGCCACACTGATGACATCCAAATAACTAAGATATTACAAAGAAAAGCGAAAAACAATGGCGAAACGTGTGCAATTGGTTTTAACAAAAGATATCAGTAAACTGGGAAAAATCGGCGACTTAGTAGAAGTAGCTCCCGGTTATGCTCGTAACTATCTGATTCCCCAGAGTTTAGCAGAACGGGCGACACCGGGTATTCTCAAACAAGTAGAACGCAAACGGGAAAAAGAACGCCAAAGACAATTAGAACTCAAACAACAAGCAACGGAACAAAAAGCAACTTTAGAAAAAGTTGGTAGTTTAAAAATTGCCAAGCAAGTTGGTGAAAATGAAGCTATATTCGGTACTGTGACTACTCAAGATGTAGCAGATGCTATTTTAAAAGCGGCTAATCTAGAAATAGATCGTCGTGGTATTACCATTCCTGATATTAGCCAATTGGGTACTTATAAAGCGGAAATAAAGCTCTATTCTGAAGTAATAGCAGAAATTAACATCGAAGTTGTCTCCAACTAAGGAATTTTAGATTTTAGATTTTAGATTTTAGATTTTAGATAGACTCCAGTAATTAATTTAGGAGTTTGTCAGGTTTGAATTTTAGATTTAAACTATGACAAATTTTCAATCTTTAATCCAAAATTTAAAATTTAATATCTATTAGATTTTAGATAGACTAAGGAATTTTAGATTTTAGATAGACTCCAGTAATTAATTTAGGAGTTTGTCAGGTTTGAATTTTAGATTTAAACTATGACAAATTTTCAAGCTTTAATCCAAAATTTAAAATCCAATATCTAAAGGAGTTGCTATTCCCTAACAATTCAATTTTAGATTTTCCATTCAGGATATAGAGATAATGGCAGAGGAACTGAGTTTTGGTGATAGTAGTAATCGCTTACCACCGCAAAATATCGAAGCAGAAGAGGCGATTCTAGGGGGTATTTTACTAGATCCCGAAGCAATTGGTCGAGTGAGCGATCGCTTAGTCCCCGAAGCCTTTTATATTAGCGCCCATACAATAATCTATCAGGCCGCTTTGCGTCTTCATACACAACAAAAACCCACAGATTTGCTTGCTATCACCAGTTGGTTAACAGACAATGATCAACTAACAAGAATTGGTGGGAGAAATAAATTAGCCACATTAGTAGACCGCACAGTTTCAGCGGTGAATATTGATGCTTTAGCAGGGTTAGTCATGGAAAAATACCTGCGACGACAATTAATTAAAGCAGGTAATGAAATTGTACATTTGGGTTATGAAACAGAAACAGAATTACCAATTGTTCTAGATCAAGCCGAACAAAAAGTTTTTAATGTCACCCAAGAAAAACCCCAATCAGGATTAGTTCATATTGGTGATACATTAATTAATACTTTCCAAGATATTGAAACTCGTCATCAAGGTATTGCTTTACCAGGAATACCCTGTGGTTTTTATGATTTAGATGCTATGACTAGCGGTTTTCAGCGTTCCGATTTAATTATCGTTGCTGGGAGGCCGTCAATGGGGAAATGTCTCAGTTATGATTCAGAAATCGTCTTAGCAGATGGACAAATTGCCACAATTGAAGAATTATATCAGCAACGGCAAGGTTCATTATTAACATTAAATGATGATTGGAAATTTACCTTTACCCAACCATCTGCATTTGTAGATGATGGAATTAAACCAGTTTTTCGCATCACAACTCGCTTAGGACGGGCAATTGAAACCACAATTACTCACCCATTTTTAACTATTAAAGGTTGGCAAAGATTAGAAAATTTACAAGTAGGAAATAAGATTGCCATCCCTCGCAAAATAGATGTGTTTGGAACAGAAACTATCCGCGAGTGTGAAGTCAAATTATTAGGTTATTTAATTGGTGATGGTGGTTTAACTAATAGCACTCCTAGATTTACAAACAGCAACCCATTATTGCAAACAGATTTTTCTGAAGCAGTAACTGAATTTGGTGCTTTATCAGTAAGATGGGAAAATTTCCAAAGTCAACGGACACCATCATTATGTGTTCGGGGAGATTTAGAATTTATTGCTAGTCAAAGACAGCTTTTTGCGAAAAGGCTCAAAATTGCTATCCGTTCTCGTTCATTATCTGCTAAAAAATTGAGCAATGAACTAGGAGTAACTCCATCTTTACTTTGTGCGTGGCAAAAGGGAGAATGTGTACCTAATTACGACACTTTTACGCTATTGTGTAAAACTCTGGGAATGGAGTTAGAAGAATTTGCACCTAATGGATTTGCTAGTATCAGTAAATCTAGTAAGAATGCTTTGACAATTTGGTTAGAAAAATTAGGTTTATGGGATAAAGATGCTCATAATAAAACTATCCCAAACATTGTCTTTAAATTAGAAAAATCACAATTATCATTGTTTCTAAATCGTCTTTTTGCCACTGATGGTTGGGCTACCGTGCTTAATAGTGGTCAATCACAATTAGGTTATTGTACAGTCAGCGAAAGACTAGGAAGACAAATTCAACATCTGTTGTTAAGATTTGGTATTATTGCTGCTTTGAAAAAGCGGTCTATGAAATATAATAATACCCGTAGACAAGCATGGCAATTAGATATTACTGATGCTTTATCTATCAAAAACTTCATTGCAGAAATTGGCATTTTTGGCAAAGAAGCAGCATTAGCAAAAGTTACAGCAGCAATATCTCAAAAAAGATATCAAACCAATCGTGACTTAATACCTGTAGAAATTTGGGAACAATTAGCAGCAGCTAAAGGTAGCGAAACTTGGAGTAGTTTAGCAAAACGATCTGGGATTAAAAGCTATACCAATATTCATGTCGGTAAACGGGCATTAACAAGAGAAAGATTATGGATTTTAGCCACTGCATTAGACAAATTACCACTTCAGCAATTAGCAAATAGTGATGTATATTGGGATGAAATCATTTCCATTGAATCAGTTGGTAACAAACAAGTTTATGATTTAACAATTCCCGAAACACATAATTTTGTCGCTAATGATATTTGTGTTCACAATACCGCCTTTTGTCTTAACCTTGCTCATAATATTGCTGCTGGTTATAAACTACCAGTGGCTGTTTTTAGTTTAGAAATGTCCAAGGAACAACTAGTACAAAGACTATTAGCTAGTGAAGCGGGAATTGAAAGCAGTTATTTAAGAAGTGGTCGCATTAGTCAAACTCAATGGGAACCGTTAAGCCGTGCTATTGATAAGCTTTCAGAAACGCCAATGTTTATTGATGATACGGCAAATATTACAGTTACACAAATACGAAGTCAAGCCCGAAGATTGCAAGCAGAACAAAATGGAAATTTAGGATTAATAGTTATTGATTACTTGCAATTAATGGAAGGTGCAGGTGATAATCGTGTGCAAGAATTATCAAGAATTACCCGTTCTTTAAAAGGTTTAGCGAGGGAATTATCTGTACCGGTTCTTGCTTTATCACAGTTAAGTCGGGGGGTGGAAGCAAGAACTAATAAACGACCAATGTTATCTGATTTAAGAGAATCGGGTTGTTTAACAGGAGATACCTTAGTATCATTAGCCGATAATGGAATACCAATTCCAATTAAAGATTTAGTAGGTAAATCTGGCTTTGCAGTCTGGGCATTAAATGAAAGTACAATGAAATTAGAAAAAGCAATTGTGAGTAATGCCTTTTCCACAGGTATCAAACCAGTATTTACATTAAAAACTCGATTAGGTCATAAAATTCGTGCGACCGGAAATCATAAATTTTTAAGTATTAATGGTTGGAAAAGATTAGATGAATTAAGTTCTAAACAACAATTAATTGCTCTTGCTAATAGTGATATTTATTGGGATGAAGTTATTTCAATTCAATTAGATGGAGAAGAAGAAGTCTTTGATTTAACAGTTGATAAATTACATAACTTTATCGCTAATAATATTATTGTTCACAATTCAATCGAACAAGATGCGGATATAGTAATGATGTTATACCGTGATGAATATTATTCACCAGATACTCCAGATAGAGGAATTGCTGAAGTAATCATAGCTAAACATCGGAATGGACCCACAGGAACAATCAAATTGTTATTTGATCCTCAATTTACAAAGTTCAAAAATCTAGCGAGACAAAACAGTTGGTAATATGTTAAAAAAATACTTTATTAGCCTAATATTTCTATTTATCAGTATCCAAATTGGCAGTATTCAAAAACTAGCTGAAGCACAAACAGTAGTTCCAGAAGTTACTACTAGCAAATCCCTTTGTCCTGCTCAATTATCATCAACAATTAATACTATTATCAATCGGCCTCAATTTAGTCGAGGACGTTGGGGAATTTTAATTAAAACATTATCATCAGACAAGATTCTTTATAGTCAAGATAGCCAGAAATATTTTATTCCTGCTTCTAATATTAAACTATTTACCACTGCTGTAGCATTACAGAAATTAGGTTCAGATTTTCGGATTCGTACCTCTATTTATGATGATGGTAATGGTATTTTGCGTGTAGTGGGTAGGGGAGATCCGAGTTTTAAAAACCCTCAATTAGTATTATTAGCAAAACAACTTTATCAACAGGGAATTAGAGAAATTAATCAGTTAATTGCTGATGATAGTTACTTTCAAGGTGAAGTAGTTAATTCCAGTTGGGAATGGGAAGATATACAGGCTGATTATGGCGCTCCTGTTAATAGTTTAATATTAAATGAGAATGCTTCTGAATTAAGTTTTTTACCCCAAAACATCGGACAACCATTACAACTAAAATGGACTGAACCTACAGAAGCATATCAGTGGAAAATTGAGAATAATACCATTACTAATCAAGCAGATAAACCCGGTTTTGTAGAAATTAACCGTGATTTAAAAGGACAAATTTTAAGGATAAAAGGACAATTAGCGGTAAATTCCCAACCAGAAATTACTGCTATAGCTGTATTTGATCCAATTAGCAATTTTTTAAAACAATTTCGTCATAATTTAATCACAGCAGGAATTACCGTTAAAGAAACTGTAATTAGTAATTTGCATAAAAATGGCAAAGAAATAGCCGCAGTAGAATCTGCACCTTTATCTGAATTATTAATAGAGACAAATGTAAATAGCAATAACTTGTATGCTGAGGCTTTACTCAGAAGTTTAGCTATCAAAAAACCAAGAGAAATAAATCAAAATACGGCTGATATTGGATTACAAATTATCAAAGAAACCTTAACTCAATTAGGAGTTGAAACAACAGGTTATGTAATTGTAGATGGTTCTGGGTTATCTCGGAAGAACTTAACCACTCCCGCAGCTTTGGTGCAAGTTTTACAAGCAATTAATAAATCACCTGAAAGAGAAATTTTTCTGGCTTCCTTACCCATTGCAGGTATGACAGGTAGCTTAAAAAATCGGTTTTTAAATACTACAGCGGCGGGAATTGTGCAAGGAAAAACCGGTTCAATGACAGGAGTTTCTGCTCTTTCTGGATATGTAAATTCAGCTAATTATGAGCCTTTAGTTTTTAGTATTATGGTGAATCAATCTGAACAACCTAGTAGAATTGTGAGAACAGCAATAGATGAAATTGTGGTTTTATTAGCGCAGTTAAAACGATGTTAAAATAACTTTAAGCAATGCTACCGCGTTTTCTGGCTTCTTTATTGGAGATACCGACATTTTTGATTCCGGCCTTGATCATTTGTCGTTCTAAAAGAGCAAAAAAACGAGTTCTATCACCACCTTTGACTACAGCCTGATTATGGGCTTCCGCAATAGCCACAGGATAACCGTATCCTTTTTTTACCTGTGCTAACACTAGTCCTAGTGCTTGATCAAACATAGTTTGATTAGTGACAACCCAAGCGGGAACTTCAATTCGGGCGATTTCTGTACCGACATGGACGTAACAAAAATAAATAATTTGCTCGTCATACAATTCTAAAATCCGCGCATTACTCCGCCATAATGGTCCTCTTTGTCCGGGTTGGAGTTGGCTAGTCATGATGGTTGTATCGCGCAAAGTATCAAATTTTTTACAAGGTACGTATTCTAGTTGGTTGGGGCAATAAGTGATACAATTGGGGACAGGATAGGGACAAGCCAAAAACCGTAAAAAGTTAGTAGATTCCGTACTACGAGAGGCACTAAGATAACCAATGAGGGGTATTTGAGCTTGTTGAAGTTTTTGCCAAGCTTCTAAAATGGGTGGTAAAATGCGATCGCGGGCATCCATCGGTAACTGATCTAAAAACCAGTATATTAAAGAACCATCAACCATAGCTAAAGTTGGTGCTGCTGTTTTCACACTACAGGCCAGTTCAGCTAATACCGTAGCCTCCGAAGCAGTACGGCGATAACCCATCCATTCTTCGGTTCTAATTCCCCACTGACGGGAAATATATAAATCTTCAGGGCGATAAAATACCTCCGGTAAACTATCGAGAATGGGGTGAAGATTTTGACCATAGTGTAAAACTACCCTGCCGATATTGAGTAAGTAACAATACGCAATTTCGTGATGATTAGGGGCAATTTGCGAACCATCAGTAGAAATGACAGTATGAATTTTGGGAGGAACAGGAATAGTAATACAGGTTTCTAGGGGTTCTATGGGTGTAGCATTAGCAAAAAGAATGCGATTTCGCCATTCTTCTTGACGTTGAACTAACTCCTGTTGACATTCCACAGCCTGTTTAAAAAATTGTTGTGCTAATTCTAACCGCTGATGACTTGCGGCCACTTCTGAAGTCAAATGTTGACTAAAACCTTGCATTTGTCTGGATATTTTTGTTAAATCAAGCATAATTTTTGTAGTTGTGTGAGCTATAAATACTATATAATTAACAACTGTATGCTAAAACTAGTGGAAAAATAGTGTCATGAAAAAATGGAAATTAACAATGACAATCCTTCTCTTAGGAATTATATTATATAATCCCAAAGTGAGTGGTAAGAATTTGAAAAATATTTCCGATTTTAGAATCAAATCATCACTGTTAGCACAAGCTGATCAAAAAGAGGCTATCATCTATTTTCATAGAGGAATTAATCGCCATACATCAGGAGATATTAAAGGAGCAATTGCAGAATATAATCAAGCTTTAAAATTACGTCCTAATTTTGCTGAAGTTTACTATAAAAGAGGAATATCTCGCTATAAATTGGGAGATTTAAGAGGAGCGATTTTAGATTATAATCAAGCAATTAGGCTAAATCCTAATTATGCGGGTGTTTATAATAATCGGGGATTTACTCGTCATGATTTGGGAGATTTTTTAGGGGCTATTAGAGACTTTAACCAAGCATTAAAGCTGAATCCTAACTTTCCTGAAGCTTACCAAAATCGAGGTATTACTCGCAATGCTTCAGGTGATAAACAGGGAGCAATTAGGGATTTAAAAGTAGCAGCTAACTTATTTCAAAAACAAAAAAGAATTGGTAATTATCAAGAAGTAATTGATCTTATTAATAAGCTCTCAGATTTGTCTAAGAAGTCGGAGAGCTAGACATTAGGTAAATTACAACCAGGTTGCAAAATTGTAAGTAAAATGAGAAAGTGATATTACTTGAATGCGGGGATCATTTTTTCCTGCTTCCCGTTCTAATTGAGTATTATAACCCCAATCTGCGAGAAAAAGTTTCACATGATTTAAGTCTGACTGTTGTTGCACTAATTGTAAAGTTTTTAGTCTATCTTCAACAAACCATAAATTAACAGTTTGGGTATTTGCTTTCTTGATTAATTCCCGCAAAGTTGCATATTTTGGGCATTTTACCTCTTTACCAAAAATATTTTCTGATGGTAAATTAACTCCTTCTTGTTGTAACAATTGCTTGACAAATCGTCCTTCTTTAGTAGTGACAATATATAACTGAATTTCAGTTTCCAGAGTTATTTTCAGTCTTTCAATAACCCCAGGATAAAATCTATGTAGACTTAACCAACCATCTAAATCTTTTTCAATCCATTCATCTCGCAAATTATCTAATTGTGTAGAAACAGCCTTGATTTCTAAGTTATTTGCTGCTAAAATTTCGGACGTAATAGTTGTCCATGATTGCAGAATTTGATCATCAGAAAAACCTGCAATTAAAGCTTTAATTAAAACAGGCATTTCCCAACCTGTTTCAATTACAGGACGTAAGCGATAGAATCTCAAAGCTAAATCATCTGGTAGTGTATCGTCCACCGGCGACCAAATTTGACAGTAGGTACGCCATGCTACCTCAAAATATTCAATTAGTCCATCGCAAACCACTCCATCAAAGTCTAAAGCCAAAATCGTGGGACTATTTGCTGTCATTGTTCTGAGGTGAAAAACTGCTTTTGTTAGCTTACCGCACCTTGATAGTAGAATATGTAGTGATTAACCTCTGAAATGGCAATGAAAAATTAAATTATTTTAAAGTTTTTCTGGCATATTGGTAGGGTGCTTTACTGCTTCATGCCTGCAAATAAACAGATTGTTGATATCTGATGCACCCTACAACAGATTTTTGGTCTGACACTTGTATAAGTTATATAACTTTATGGAAATGGAGCAGAATATTGATGTATTAATATTATCAATAAGATATCAAGAACTCAACAGGAGCATTAAAACTATGGCAATCAAACTGATTTCAGAAAATAAACTGACACAAGAACAAGAAGCACAGGTTTTTAACTTGCCAATAGCTATCGGACGAGACATAAATCAACTTCCTGCGGTTATCAATGGTGAAACGGTCTCTTCTGTAGTTTTATTAGACTCTAATAAGCAAATTTCTCGTTTTCATGCTCAAATTACCTTAGAAAACAATCAGCTTTATGTAGAAGATAAAAGCGCCAATGGTACTGAAATTAACGGTCAAAAGCTACTTAAAGAACGTCGGACGTTGAACAGTGGGGATAGACTGGGAATAGGTAATTATACCATTACCGTGATCTATGACGATGCTACGATTGTATTTGAAAATACGTCTACAATTTTTAATCCCCAATCGGAGATTATTCCCGTATCTAGGGTGCGGCAGTTAACAGAGTCTCAATCTTCCATCATTTTTAACCCTTATACAGATGCTTTAGAACAGCAAAATCCTGATGCTGTACTCATTCAACCTGCGGGTTTTCCCCATAATTTCAACTTTTGGAATGCGGAAAAAGTTTCCCTAGAATCTATTCGTCGCAGTGGTATTTTAGTCAGAGAAACAGAATATGTGGCCTGTGGGGGAGGAATGGGCAGTTTTGTTTGGGTGGATATGTTGAGAATTGCAGGAGTTAAACCAGAAAATATTAAAGTTTTGAGTGTTCAAGACAAACCTTATAAACGCTATGAAAGCCTACTGAGAAATTGTCAAATTCCCCGACATAAACGAATTCGTTCCGGTTCAGATTCCTGTCCTGATAATATTTGGGGGTGGCCAGGATATGCTTTAAGAGATACTTGGAAATCCCTTTTTTCTGGACAAGTTGGTGCAGCTTTGGGATTTTTATGGCAAGTTTTCGCCGAACCTGTTTATGCAGATACTTACACCCCTCGTGGTAGAGATGTATTTGAGTCTATGGACCGGGAGAGCGATCGCATTAGTTGGGGTAAAATGTTAGAATATGGCAGTATTCGCAGTCTACGCCAAACAGAAGACGGGCGTTATTGTATTGCCTATTCCACTTCCGAAAAAGAGGACGGAAATCACCAATTTTTATTAGCTAAATACGTCCATCTTTGCACAGGTTATCCCGCAATAAAACTACTACCAGACCTAGAAAAATATCGGCAAGAAACAGGAAATTTCAAAACTGTAGTGCAAGGCTATGAACCCCATGATCACATTTACCAACAATTAGAAAAAAAAGGCGGTACTATTATTATTCGAGGGTCAGGAATTGTCGCCTCACAAATATTAGAAAGACTCTATGAAGCCCGAAAAATGAGAGGAAATATTCAAGTAATTCATTTAAACCGAGAACCCCGCAAAGGTAATGAATTTGAGTCAGCTAAACGCTATGTAGAAAATGATTGGGAATTTCAACCTTTTAACTGGCCAAAAGGAACTTGGGGTGGTGATATGCGGACAATGTTAGAAACAGCTGACCCCTTGAGACGACGGGAATTATTGCAGGGTTGGGGAGGAACAACCACAGCTAGTCGCAAAAAATGGCGCGACATTGTTCGTCAAGGAATAGACCAGAAATGGTATGAAATTCGTTATGGTTTAGTTACCAAACTAGAACCTAATTCTCGTGGTCAAGTTGTTACTCATTTAGTCACTAACAAAGGTCAAGACACCCTAAATGCTGACTTTATTATTGACTGTACAGGATTAATTTCTAACCCTTTAGAAAGTCCATTTTTAAAAGACCTAATACTGCATTACGATTTAGAACTAAACCCAGAAAGACGTTTTCATGTAGAAAACAACTTTGAAATCAAAAAACTGCGAAATAATCATTCTCGCATATATGCAGCAGGAATTATCACTTTAGGCGGTCCCTACGCCCCCGTAGACACATTTTTAGGACTACAATATGCTGCCCATCGTTCTATCGAGGCTTTGGCCGCTGTAAAAGCCCCAGGAGTGCGCTATATTCAAGGAATTTATTCCCTTTGGCAATGGCTAAAATGGGCATTAAATCACAAGCCTTAATTGTTTTCAAAAACCTTAATTTACAATATTTCTAACAACATTATGACTCCAACTTTATTCGGACGCTGGCAAACGCGAATTTTTTTATTAGCAACGGTAGGAATGTTAGTTTCTCTGCTTTTTTATCAAGGATATTTAGGCACCGCTTCCAACCTAGTTTACTTTTGGGTCGTCTTTTATGTAGGTTTATTTGGCATTGCTTGGGATGTTTTGTATGATTTTCTGCAAAAATATCTCTGGGACCATGACTGGCCCGGAATATTTCAACTTTATGCGGGAATTATAGAAGGGGTATTTCTGGCTTTAATAATTGCCAATATTGGTTTACCTCATATTCCTAAAACCGAATTTCACCTAACCAGATTTATTCAACATTATGGTTTAGTTTGGTTAGCAGTTTACCTATCTGCTTGGGTAGTCATGCGGTTATTATTTCCCCGGTGGCGTTTTCGCGGTGGAGAATGGATAGGTAAATGGCCGAGAATTTCTTAGAATTGCCATCATTTTATTAAACACTGGAATTTACCCCCCTTAGTTCCACAGGGCGTTTTCATTCTCCAAAATTGCGTTACCGAAGGTGAGCGAAGCTATCGCTAGAACCTTTTAACCATCAATATTTGGGCTTGTTTTTGATATTAATTACAGCAGTTTTCATGTATTTGTACCACACGCTAATTTTTCTATTCCTTTCTTCCTTTGCGTCTTTGCGCCTTTGCGTGAGATATAAAATGTGGTTCATTTACCCGAAAATCGCTGTAATCAAAAATTAGGAAAAAAAGGTTCTATTTCCCTGTGCAAAAGGGTTTTGAGAATTTTGCAATTTATCCCCGAGAATGAAAACGCCCTGGGGGATTGAGGGGGATGCAAGGAGGGGGCTAAGATATAGCTTATATGATTGGAAATCGCTGTAGGTGCTTATTTCCGCACAGACCAAGAGCGAACTTGACCTAAAGTTACTGGAATTCTGTCACTAACATCAATAGTGAACAGAAAAACTTTCTTCGCCCTCCGGCCATTTTCCGGGTCGAAAAACTTTAATTTCACATCCCAACAATCACTATTAATGCGACAGAAAGGACTTTTTTCCACTTCAATACTATCAAGCTGCATTCCTGTAGAAATAGCTTGAGAAAAACTAGAAGCGGCTTGAAAAGCATTAGTTACAGAAAAATTCAGCGCTCGATCTTTAGCAAATTGTCCTAAATTTTGTAAATCAAAATAAACTCGATTTAAGAAACTACTCAAAGCTTTTCGCATCGCCATTTCTTCGACTGTTGCTGTACCTTCTGTTATCACAGTTTGCAAAGCCGCATCTACTAAACTATTGACCTTCCAGCCATACATTCCCCTAGTATTTGTGAGAGTAATTACAGGCACAACTTGACCAGAAAATAACTCCACAGTTCTATCAGTTAACCTGGCGGGAATACTTACTCGTTCCACAAAATCATCACTGTTTTCTGGTTGAATTTGTCCCTCTAACATCGCAATTAGAGTTTCATAAACATCAGCAGCAAAACTACTTACAGGTTCTAAAGCATAAATAGGAGTTAATTCTTGGTTGAGAGTCCAAATTAAAGGTTTAGCTTCTGTAGGATTTGCTGACAAGTAATCGGCCATTTGCCGGCTATCATAAGGATTAGCTGGGATAATTGCCCCATCAATATTTACTGCCGGCATTAATTGTTTAAACGAGTCTCTTCTAGCTTCATCACCAAAATCATAACCAATAGTTCCTAAAGCATAAACCAATTTAGAAGCCGCGCTAGGGGTAACACCTTGAGTTATTTCGCTTCTTTGTTCTCGTTCCCAGTCTCCGGCTGGGAATACCGTCTCCAAGGCTCTGCCTGATGATATAGTGAGAGGCAGAGCCTCTAATGTAGCATTCCCAGGTTCTACCTGGGAACGAGAGATTCCTACTCCCCTCTCCTCGTAGGAGAGGGGTTGGGGGTGAGGTTGTTGTACTCCCTGGTAGGAGAGGGGTTGGAGGTAAGGTTCTAACCTTTCTCCCGTCAATAATTGAAACGCACCGGGAATATTCAACTTACCCAATAAACAGCGTTCTGGTTCTTCCACTTCTTCCGGGTTACAGGGAATAGCACTATTTAAAATCGCTTCCCGCACTGCTTCGGCGTTGGGTTGTTCACCCCGTTGCAATTGCAGACTCATTAATAAGGCAGAAATACCTGTGACAATAGGTGCAGCGCAACTAGTCCCTTTTTCTTTGATAGGTTCTTCCGTTCCCGGTTGGGCGCCTAAAATATTTTCACCGTTGGCCATTACCCCTTTACTTTGATATTCTCCGCCATAATTACTAAATTTAAAAGGCTGGCCATCATCTCGCATTGCACCTACAGTAATCACACCTGGAAGAATAGAGGGAATACACCAACATTCACCTTTATCATTACCACCAGGGGCAATAATTAACATATTGCTATCTTGACATTGTTTCACCGCACGGGCAAATAAATCTGGTGCTACTCCGGTTTGGGTGGGGTGACAAGCTGCTATATGAATAATATTCGCTCCCCATTGCCAAGCGGTATTAATAGCGTGGGTAAGGTTGATAGGGGAAATAAAATCATCATTAGCAAAGGAAATGGGAATATTTAATGCTGTACATAAAGGGGCAATACCAGGGGCGGGTGTGCCGTGTTGTCCTAAAATTGTACTAGAAATATGAGTAGCATGACTGGATAATTCTATCCGTTGTCTAATAGCTGGAGGGAAAGGTGCAAAAAATGCCTCTCGTTCTTTTTTCGCTTCTTCTTTATCGTGGTCTGGGTCGTCTTTTTTATCTTTTTGTTGTTTGTTAAAATCTAAATATAAATTGAGATAATAATAGTATTCTTCGTTGAGTTCAATATCTTCTGCCCAGTAGGGTTTAAATTGACTAAAATTCGCCCCTTGAAAACAACTGCGTTCTAAGTCGGCAGCACCATCAAGAATAGCAATTTTAATGCGGGGGTCGCCTTTTGTGCGTGTCCAAATTTGGGAAATTCCGGGGATGTCGGTAAGGTTAGGCATGATTTTGATTGTGTTGTTGTAATTGATGTTATAATCGTAAGTGAAAAGTCTAATTTTTTATAAACTTAATGCCAGCTAAAGATATTTTCATGATGCTGTTAGGATAGGGTTAGAAAAAGACGGTTGGGTGATTACAGATGATCCTTACCAACTTAAATCATAACTTAAAATCATGATTTATGATCCAGTTCAGGAGGTAATTGTAGCATGGAAAAACTAGAACAATATCGGATGAGTTAGTTAAATACTGTAACAATTGATTTTACAGATTATCCCCTTCCTCCTGTTGATGTCATTTTAGGAATTTTAGTTTGGATGGTAACTGCTGCTAATTAGATAATCTACTAATAAAATTCTCATGTTCTGGACTTGCTAAACCCTGCTGCAAAACAGCTAATACTGTACCTAAATCTCCTCCTAATAATGCTGTTTTATCTAACCATAAACCAGGGAATACTTGGGAGCAAATTATATTATCTGCATTGGGTTGAAGTTGAATATACTCTCCTTGTTGTAACCTAAACCAATCAAATTGATAGTCATAAACTCGCCAGATTAAATATTCTTGCACTTGATTACGACGATAAACTTTGAGTTTTTCATGCACATCATAAGAAGCACTAGAAGCAGCAATTTCTACTATTAATTCTGGCGCACCTTCTACATAATCATCTTTATTTATTCTCGATTGTCCTCCTGTTTCAATTCTTAATAAAGCATCCGGTTGTGGTTCGTTATCTGTATCTATTAGGACGGTAGTATTATCCAGTGCTTCCACTCCTGGGGTAGCTGCTTCATAAGCGATTAACCAACCCATAATGCGAGCATGGGGTTTACCATGTTGTTTTGCTCTTACTGGTGATGCCACGTAAACTACTCCTTCAATTAATTCGGCTTTTTTGAGATTCGGCATGGCATGATAACGCCGTTCAAATTCATGACGGGTTAATTTGTCGCCGTTTTCTAGGGGAGGAATAGTTAAGATGGGAGAAATTGCAGTAGTAGATATCATAAAATTTGCTCAAATTTTGCAGAAAATGAAATTGTCACCAATCAGGATGTCCAGGATTTCAGGATTTACAGAATATTACAGCAGATTCTATTGCTATGATGTACAAATTTTAATAATAAAACTCTTGTGGGGTGGGCATCTTGCCCGCCAGTGGTGTACCTCATAACACCAGAAAGTGTTGTATATCAGGAATTTTGGTTATGGTAATAAAGGAGTTTTTATTCCCCGTTTGACAGCTTCGGCTAAACCTTCAGATTTTCTTAATTGTCCCATTTGATAAAGGGACATTAAAATTAATAATTCATAACGTTCTCCTGCTGTTAAACCGGTATTTTTTCCTTTAGCTTGTAGTTCTCCCAAGCGTTGATTTTGCACTACATCCATTTTTAAATTAGCTAATTCTAGAACTTCCTCATCGGAAATATCAGGAATGTTTGAATTAATGCTCATTTCTGAGAGATTATCTAAGGTAGGTAATACTATTTCTAGGGTGTCAAGTAAAACATCTGATATCTCTCGCGCTGTTGCTTCTCCAAGACGCTGGATAGAAGCAGCTAAACTTTCGGGTAAGTTAATAGTTATGGGAATTGTCATAGAAAATAAAATTCTTTATTACAATTATACTTTAGATGATGTTTGGGATGAATTTCTTTGTTATTTTTTTGTCTGAATCAGGATGTCCAGGATTTCAGGATTTACAGGATGTCATTTAAATTCTGTAGGTTGGGTTGACGTATGTTACCCAACATTTCATTTTGATTATTTTGTTGGGTTGCGCTTTCTTTGTACCCAACCTACATCTAACTTATAGATATCATTATTGTCAGATTATGTCTTTTTTAAGCTATATTTTGTAATATTTGGGGTTGGGGTATAGGCTTACCGATTTGATTATAGCCATACAGCAAATCTTCTAACACTTCCTTAGCATTTTCTAGAGCTTCTTCATAGCTTTCTCCGTGGGTTTTGGCATATTTTCCCCACTCAGGTAAAAAGGCAATATATGCTTGATCTTCGTCAGACCATTGAATTAAAATACTATATTTCATAGTTCATCTCCTTTTTCTAATTGTTCAAGTTCTTTGATACTTTCTATTATAAAGCACTTACCGATGTTATGAGGTACAAAGTCACCCCACCCCCAACCCCCTC
>JBJUHT010000033.1:0-14316 GCA_046070105.1 Dolichospermum sp. | reverse complement strand
GCAAATCCCCCGACTGGAAAGTTTCATCAGCCAGTTGTAAAATATCCCGTGACCATTGTTCTAAAAAGCGATTTATTTCCTCCCGTAGAGGGTGATTTTCTGGTAACTGTTTTACCAAAGCGATCGCTTGGAGCAAATCATTAACTGTTTGCTTAGAAGCTGCCAACCGAGCGCAGTGTACCCTCACAGACGCACTCGCTAAAGGCCAGAAAATCTGCGGACAGTTAGGAGCAGATGGTAGTTTAAATAACATAGATATTGCCAAAAACCCCACAGTTCCAGGAATCAAAGTTAGCACTGCTGCCAAAGGTATCCATCCCTTCATCCAAGGTGGCATCTTCCCAGTTATAACACTGAGATTCAAAGTACCTTTAGCAGCATTTATAGATAGGTTTGGGCTATCTTGATTGTTTTCATTCTTCACTGACTTCAAATGAGAACCAACAGCAGTATTATCAGTTGTTTGATGATTTGGTATATAGTTAGGCTGAAGTGGAATTGGTTCTTCTACTTGGTCTAAAGGCCAATTATCTGGAATATCCTGCTCTGTCATTGCTCACACCACAGTAATTAATTGAATAGCGACATGAAAGTAGGTATATCAATAAATATAGATAATATTATGCTTAATAACCTCACTTTCCCATCAATAACATTACTATGATTTAGTTTGAGTATGACTAATAACATTAACCAGAAATTAAAGACTCAGTTTGTAGATCTAGAATTAGCTGAGTTAAATCATCACTAGTTGCCTGATAAACATCATTGCAAAAATTACAAATTGCCTCTGCACCATGATCTTGAACAATCATATCCTCAAGTTCAGCCTTGCCCAATATTTTCAGAGATCCTAGCACCCGCTCAAAAGAGCAACCACAATGAAAGCGTAGGATTTGACTTTCAGGAAATATGTTTAATCCCATATCTCCTAATAAATCATGAAATATCTCCGTCAACGTTTTCCCTGCTTGTAGTAGTGGTGTAAAACCGGACAAAGCGGAAACTCTTGACTCCAAAGTCGCCACCAGTTCTTCATCTTGGGCAGCCTTAGGTAACACTTGTAGTAGTATTCCCCCGGCTGCTGTTACCCCCTGTTGTCCCACAAATACACCCAAAACCAAGGCCGAAGGAGTTTGTTCCGAACTGAGGAGATAATGGGCTACATCATCACCTATTTCCCCAGAAACCAGTTCCACCGTACTAGAGTAAGGATAGCCATAACCAATATCTCGGACCACATAAAGATAGCCCTTGCCCACAGCAGAACCAACATCCAGTTTACCCTTGTGATTGAGGGGTAATTCCGCAGAGGGATTATCGACATAACCCCTGACAGTTCCATCTAAACCCGCATCTGCTAATATACCACCTAAAGGACCATCTCCCTTGACGCGAACATTGACCCTAGAACCTTGTCGTTTCATACTTGAAGCCATCAACAAACCAGCTGCCATTGTTCTTCCTAGTGCGGCTGTAGCCACATAGGAAAGTTTATGGCGAACCCTTGCTTCTTCCGTCAACCGGGTAGTAATCACACCTACCACTTTAATCCCACCATCTGCTGCTGTCCCACGAATTAATTGATCTGCCATGAAAAACTAACAATTCTTTACAAGGTGACTTTTGTATTTTAACTTAAACAGTAAAAGCCGTTGATTGACCTCTCAGTCATTACCAATTACCCATTACCCATTACCCATTACCCATTACCCATTACCCATTACCATGCTAGGTACATTTCAACAAAGCCAAATTCGCATTGAAATTGCAGCATCAGCCGATGCCATTCATGATAGTATTCTTGATCCAGTACAATTGAAAAAATGGCTCTTGGCGGCAAATTTTCCCTTGGAAATGCCCACAGAATTGTCACCAGGCTTTGAGTTTACTACTTGGACAGGGCCTGTATCCATTCACCATCGAGTAGAGGTTGTAAAATCCAATTGTTTGCGCCTACTACTGAGTGGGGGTATTGATGGCTTTCACGAATGGTACTGGGGTGAAGGTTGGGTACAGTCTCGTTTAGAAGGCGTATCTATGTTACCCCTGAATTTAGGTCAAAGCCTGAGCTTATTGAGATTGCGTTGCTTTTTATCCACAACTAATTGAGGAAAGGTGACAGGTGACAGACAAGAGATAGAGATACAGCAGTTTCCGATCTGATGAAGTACAGATATTAATAATAAAACTCTTGTGGTGCGGGCATCCTGCCTGCACAAGGTGTACCTTACTCTCTTGGTTAACTTGCTGTATTTATCTTGTTTTCCCAAATGTGCAATTAATTTTTCCCAGGTACTTACAGCACTTCCCGGTGTTATGAGGTACATATTTAGCGGGCAAGATGCCCGCACCACAAGAGTTTCATCATTCAACTTTGTACCTCATAAGAGCAGAAACCGCTGTATCTAGTAGAATCCGAGAGTGGGGGAAAAAATCGTTTCGTTGATTCCCCCACTACTGGTTAGGGCTAAATAGTTGATGCCAAAGATTGGACTCTTGATTCTGAAGACCATTCTAATGGATTCCAGACTCTTTCTTCCAAAGCCATTTGCTCAATTAAACTAGCCAAACGTAGGGCTTTGAGAGCTTGTTCACCACCAACAGAAGGTTGATTGCCACCACGGACACAGTTGACAAAATGCTCCAACTCCGCGCTCAGAGGCTGAACATTAGTGGTATAAACCTTTTCGATTAAACCATCTTGTCTATATAGGACTTTTTGCTGATCGATCAGAGGGTTGACAGGGGTTTGCCGATGTACCAAAATTTCATTATTGAGAAAATCTGCTTCTGTGAATGAATTTTTACAATGGGCAACCAAACGGCGGATTTTGCGGTGAGTAACCTTGCTGGCTGTAAGAGTAGCAACAACTCCATTGGCAAAACCCAAGGTTGCAGTTACATAATCTAAATAACCTGAGTCTAAGGAACGAGTCCCATTAGCCGTTAATTTCACCACTGGTGATGCGGCTAATTCTAGCAGTAAATCAATGTCATGGATCATTAAATCCAGCACCACGGAAACATCACTTCCCCGCACTGAATAAGGACTCATGCGGTGCGATTCTAAAGCCAAAACTTCCTCCGTTTTGAGGACTTGACTCAATTCCCTAAATGCGGGATTAAATCGCTCAATATGACCAACTTGCAAAATACACTGAGATTCAGCAGCAGCATTGACTAGAGACTCGGCCTCAGAAATACTAGCCGCTATTGGTTTCTCAATTAAAACATGGATTCCCGCTAATAAGCAGTTGATGCCCACTGCATAGTGTAGCCTTGTGGGTACAGCAACACAAATTGCGTCTACATGGGGTAATAAGTCACAGTAATTTTCAAAAAAACGAACTTTGTATTTACTGGCTGTTTCTAAACCACGTTCAACGTTAATATCGGAAACCCCTACTAATTCCACATCTTTCATGGAACTGAGAACGCGGGTATGATGTTGTCCCATGTTACCAACCCCAATCACACCTATGCGAATGTGATGCGGTTGGTTGCGCTGTGAATATAGATTTGGTTCTGACACTGATCTGCTATTTTGCACTATTGTTTTCTCCTCAACCACCAAATTTAGAGACTCTAAGGTCTTTAACCTTTATACTTAAATGCCAGGTTTTATTTGTCTTTAACCATCAAGATGGTAACATAGTGATTGTCTTTATGAAGAATTTCAAAGTTTAGGTTCAGTTCCCGTTAACTACATGAGATTTTGGGTCAATGGTTGTTTATTTTCCAGTTTTATTCATCTCCTCAAAACATGATATGTTTCTTTATTGACTTGATAAATTACCTGATTTCTCAGTAAAAATTCTCTGATATGTCGTTATCAATTCACTAATCACATAAATTTCTGATTTTGATCGGAGTAATTTTATTTTTCTTTTGTAAGTATTTTAACTTATGAATAAATGGTTGCAATTTGGAGTATAATTTACTAGAAAGTTGGGAAAATTTCTGTTCTTCTGTGAGGGAATTTTGGCACATATTCAATTTTTTGATGGTATTTCTTTGATTTTCCCTTTTTTTGAATAAAATTTGTCCAGTAATGGGTAATTGCTGCAATTTTCTGCTATTTTTAGGTTATTTTTCCTAATTTTATTTTCCCCACTACTAATTTCGATATGAAAGCTGTAATTCTCTTATCCGGTGGCTTAGATTCCTCCACGGTGCTTTATCAAGCAAAGGCAGATGGTTGTCAATGCTATGCTATTTCTTTTGATTACCAACAACGACATCGAAAGGAATTAAATTCCGCTTTAATGCTTGCTAATAGAGTCGGGGTAGTTGAACATCAAGTAGTTAATTTTGATTTACGACAATGGGGTGGCTCTGCACTGACAGATGATCAGATTAGTTTACCTCAACAGCGCTCGCTGGCCGAAATGGCCGATAATATCCCTATCACCTATGTTCCTGCCCGAAATACGATTTTTTTAAGTTTTGCTTTGGGTTATGCAGAAGCGATCGCAGCGGAACGAGTATATATTGGTGTTAATGCCCTAGATTATTCCGGCTACCCAGACTGTCGTCCTGATTATATCCAAGCCATGCAAGAAGTTTTCCGCTTAGGCACAAAACAAGGACTTTCTGGACAACCAATTAAAATTATCGCCCCTTTAATTAACTTAAAAAAAACAGAAATTATCCAACTTGGTAATCAATTAGGAGTTCCTTGGCATCTGACTTGGTCTTGCTATGCTGGTAATGATATTGCCTGTGGTGTCTGTGATTCCTGTCAATTACGGTTAGCTGCTTTTGCTGAATTGGGTTTAGAAGACCCTCTTTTGAGCCAAAAATAACTACATACCGACCTTTTCTCCTGAATTGATCCTCAAAGTCTCAGCACTGTCTGGTCCACAAGCTGCTATATAAAACCTATTTTTGTCAATAATATAAGTATAGTTTGATCGCCGAAATTGTCAACTTAGGACTTGCTTACACATTGGTGGTTGATATTAATTATCTTTCTCCACGGGGATATCAGACAATTGCAACTTGAGTTTTTGGGCTGGATAATCAGTTAAGGACAGAGATATTTTTTTGACATCATCCAGTAAAGCTGTGGGAATACTAATTGTACCCTTAACTTCTGCTCCTTTGGCGGGCAATTCTGCGGGTAAACCTTCTGTAATTGCACTCAGGTTTCTGCCTTTATCGTCAGTAATATCTAAAAAGCTATAGAGAAACCTTACAGCATCACTTCCTTTATTTTGCATATTTACCCTTAGCAATAAGTCACCCCCAGAATAGCGCACAGATTGTACAGACATAGTTACACCTTCGCTTTCAGTAGCAACCGGAAATCCTGGTTGCAGGGGTTCTTCTACTACTCGTTGGGATTTTTCCTGTTCTTGGGGTTTGTTGTTTTTGCTCTCTTCTTCTACTGCTGACTTTTCTGGTTTCTTACTTTGGTTTTTATTATTAATTCTGGAATTGACGGCTTTGAGAATATCTTCTTCTTTCAGAAAAGTTTCGATTCCCTGTTGGGGATTATTACTCTTGCTACTGTTAAATTTATTAACAGGACGACCATCAGGTGTTGTCACACCTTTAAGTGCCTCAGTTCCCAGTTTAAATCCTAAAAAACCACTGGCAGAACTTGCCCCCAACATTAGGGTTAACAAAATTAAGGTTAGCAGTGCAGTAGTATTAATTGGCATTGTTGATAAATTATGATCAATGATATAAACGGAATCACTACCAAGCTAGAATTTTTCCTGATATCCTCAGTTTAAATAACTAGCAATTTGCGTAAATAGCAGTGGAAATTTGTTTACTCTATATGTTACTATATGTTCTTGGTGATTTTCAAATTTACTATTGTCAATTCCCAAAAAATTGACTCTATATACATACTTGATGAAATATTAAGCATTTAAACGTGATTAATAATTGCTCAGGGCTTGCCAAATTATGTTCAGATAGTGTACTATATTAATGTTCAATGGAAAATCACTGGTTAAACTAAAAAATGCGAGTTGGAAGTCCCAGTGAGTAAGCGCTCTTGGCCGATTGGGGAGGCAACGAACTCATAATTCGTCTTCAGGCTGGTTCAATTCCAGCAGGGCGCATTTACACATTTTAAAAAATACAGGGAACAGGTTACAGGGAACAGAGATTGAATTATATTTACTACGTTTGTAGTCTGTTTAGCCCTGATGATGTTTTCTTAGTATTTAGAAAGGGGCAGCAGTGTATTGGTGTTAGTTTGATTAATGCCAGGAACGAGACTTGAACTCGTGACACGAGGATTTTCAGTCCTCTGCTCTACCAACTGAGCTATCCCGGCGTGGGCTTTATTATTGACCACGTTTAATAAATTTAGCACAGAAAAAAAGATTAGTCAAGGGGTTTTGCAATTTTTTTTTAGTAAGTGGAGTGAGAACAAATATGTGATCAAAAGTGACAATTTTTTCGCGCCAGCATACTTATATTTATATGTTTGTGATTGTCAGTTGACTCCAGGTAAACACAAGTATAAACAGGAGAAACTGCACAAAGACAATACTAGGTCCAGAAGCCAGGTTAAACAAGCCAGAAACTATCATACCAAGGATACTACTGCTAGAGCCGACAAGTACGGAGAGAATCAGAAAGCGGCTGAAATGGTGACTTATCAGTTTGGCTGTAGCAGCGGGAATGACTAAAAAGGCATTGACGAGTAAAACACCAATAGCTTTAATCGCTACAGCGACGGACATTGAAAGCAAAATGACAAATCCATAGCGATACAATTGCACTGGTACTCCTTGTACTTGTGCAACATCGAGATTAAGAGTTAATAGTATTTGTTGTTGCAGAGTTGATAATAAGAAGATGCTACTAGAGACGAGTATGAATAGTGTTAAAATTAAATCTGTGCTATCTATGGCTAAAATATCGCCAAATAAGACACCCATTAAGTTACCGCGATATCCGGTAATAAAACTGGTGAGAATGACACCGATCGCTAATGCTCCAGATAGGACTATACTGAGGATACTATCACTGGCTAAATCTGTTTTGTCAATCAAATAAAGAACAACAACCCCAAAAATTAAGGTAAAAGGTAGTAACATCCAAGTAGGATTAGTGTTAAGTAACACACCTAATACTACACCTACTAAGGCTGCATGACCGACAGCATGACTAAAAAAAGATAATTGACGTAAAGTCACAAAACTACCTAATAAACCGCCCAATATTCCCATTAATACAGCACCAATAATGGCACGCTGCATAAAATGAAACCGCAATAAATTCACAAAATCATGATAATTAGTCATTAGTTAGTTGTCCATTAGTTAGTTGTCAGTTGTCTATTACCGTTCTATAAAACTTACTACCCATTACCTCACTTAAGTAGGTGAACGAAAAAAAACCGACATAAGTAACAAAAAGTAAAGTTGCCGAAAACCTCTTTCCTGTTCCCTGTTAAGAGTTCCCTGTTCCCTTGTCATAACGACAATTTTTAACGCCAACCTACTTAATGATGATGTTGATAACGACTAAAACCTGGACCATAGGTAGCTAAGAGATTTTGCGGAGAAAGCGCCATTTCTGGTTTCCCGGAACACACAAGAGTTTGATTGAGACAGATGACGCGATCGCAATGACAGCTTACCATATCAATATCATGGGAAACTTGTAACACTGTCCAATTTTCTTCTCGTTTTAATTTATTTAATAACGCATAAAAATCTGTTGTTCCTTGAAAATCTACCCCTGCAAAAGCTTCATCTAATATTAACAGTTTTCGGGGACTTACTAAACAGTAAGCTAATAATACTCGTTTAAGTTGACCACCACTAAGTGTACCAATGGCTTGATTGCGTAAGTGATAAGCATCAGTACGATGTAAAGCCGCTGTAACTGCTGCTAATGTTTCTCGCTGTGTTGGGGAAAATGAGAAAGATGAAAAAAATGAGTTTTTTCTGTTACCTATTCCCAAAGCTACTAATTCACTAACTGAAATGGGAAAACTACGATCAAAAATGAAGTTTTGTGGCATATAACCCAAAAAATTACGCAAATTTCCTAATCTAGAAATTGGCCGACCAAAAACTTCAATTGTCCCCGCACTTCTGGGAATTAAATCTAAAATCGCTTTAATTAAAGTGCTTTTTCCCGCACCATTTGGACCAACTATAGCTGTATCTGTTCCTGGTAATAATTCAAAAGAAACATCTCGCACGGCTAGATATTTACCTTGGTAGACTGTTAACCCGCAAACTTTTAATATTGGTAATGTAATTTCTGTTTGTTTGTTGATCATGTAAGTTAGGATTTGAGATGCCAATAATTTATAGTCATATATAGCAGTCTGATTTGATTTGTTCGGTAGTTTAGCATTACTAAAACTTTCAGAGGATGTTTGAAAAGTATTTTCTAAAACTCCAAAAATCTCAATATTTAACTCCTGCTAAGAAGACAGGGTTTTATTTGTACATTCCATGGTTTTTCAAACAACCTCTAATCATTATTTAATCATCACTTGCACCCAGAAGCTAAACTTTCCAAATTAGTTTTCATAGCTTTAAAATAATACTCTGGATTGGTATCACCAGTTTCTAAAGAATCTAATGTCCTCACAGTTAACTGCAAATCTTGGGAAATACTTGTCAGTAATTTGTTATCTAAACCCGGTTCACTAAATAAGGCTTTAGTTTTGTATTTTTTAACTGTATTTACTACTTTTTGAACATCTGTTGGTGAAAGTTGCTTTTCGGGAATTTCTACTACTGCTACTTGTTTCAGGTTATAGCGTTTAGCAAGGTAGGGAAAGGCATCATGAAAAGTTATAAAAGTGCAGTTTGGTGTTTTTTTCAGAGTCTGTTGAAATTCATTATTTAAATTATCTAGTTTCTGGATATATGACGCTGCATTAGTTTCGTAATTGGCTTTATTCCCCGGATCTGCCATAATTAAACCATCTCGAATATTGATGATTTGCTGTTTTGCTAAAACTGGATCTAACCAAATATGAGGATTTCCAAATGTGTGTTCATGATCATGATCATGTTCTCCTGCTACTGTCTTATCTATGGTGGAAATTTTATTAATAGGTTCAATACCTTTACTCATATCAATTTCTATTAATTGCGAATTTCCGGCATTCTTAATTGTATCAGAAAGAAATTCTTCCAACCCTAAACCATTTTTTATCACTACATTGGCTGTAGCGATCGCTTTTACATTTACTGGTGTTCCTTGATATTCGTGTACCTCCGTACCAGGTTTGACTAAAATATCTACTTCTGCTACATCTCTAGTTACCGCTTTAGTAAATAAATAAACAGGTAAGAATGTTGTAACTACTTTAATTTTAGGTGGTTTTTGTGCTGGTATCGCTTTTTCATTTACAACTTCACTACTATTAGTAGTATTACATCCATAAGGTGCTGATAATATTACTAATGCAATTATGGTTAAAAAACTTTTGCTGATATTTGCTGCAATTTGCCTATAATTGTTCATGACTGATCCTTAATCATAAAACTTGATTGGTATTATATCCTATCATGAAATAATGAGATTCATTCTCAAAAAATTCCTAGATAGCTAGTAAATAACATGATTACCGTATCAAGAATTACAAACTTTTTTAGCATTTGAGGTAATAGTGGGGTAGACTAGGATTTTGCCATTTCATAAAGATTTCTTAACTTTCTGACGTTAAAAAATCTACATGAAACTGTTAACTGTTAGTATATTAATAGGAATTATTGATAGCTATGCTACTTTTAGATCAGGTATAGCATCGTCTACTGCAAAAATGGGTGTAAAGAAAAATGCAAAAGTTCTCAACATATTTACTAGCTAGTTCCACTGTAATCAGTGCTATACTATGCACAAATTCTGGGGTGTTGGCTGGGGAAATACCAACAAATAATCAACTCCAGGCTGATACCAATTCCCAACAATTGAATACAAACAATCAACAGGAAGTGATGTCACAAGTCACCTCTGTATCTCAGTTATCTGATGTGCAACCTAATGATTGGGCGTTTCAAGCGTTACAATCATTAGTAGAACGCTACGGATGTGCCGCAGGTTATCCTAATAACACATACCGTGGTAATAGAGCGTTATCACGCTATGAGTTTGCAGCAGGTTTAAATGCTTGTTTAGATCGAGTAAACGAACTAATTGCCACTGCTACCAGTGATTTAGTATCAAAGCAAGATTTAGCAACAATTCAAAAGTTACAAAGGGACTTTTCCTCAGAACTAGCTACTTTAAAGGGGCGTGTAGACACTGTAGAAGCGAAAACCGCCGAATTGGAAGCTAATCAATTTTCAACTACTACCAAGCTACAGGGACAGGTTGTGGCAGTTGTGAGTGATGTTGTCTCCGGTAAAAAGGTCGGTAATAATAACATTACTGATAAAAGTACCACTTTAGGGGCCAGAACCAGACTAGATTTTGTCAGCAGCTTTACAGGACGAGATACACTACTGACGAGGTTGGAAAGTAATAATATCAACAGTCCCAATATTCAGACTTCAGAAGGAAACTTGTTTTTTGCTAGTGGTAGTCCCGGTAGTAATGTTGGTATAGGAACTTTATCCTATGGCTTTCCTCTCAGCAAAAATACACAAGTAAAACTCATTGCTACTGGAGGCGCACCAGATGATCTTACCAATACAGTTAACCTTTTTGATGGTGATGCTTCTTTTGGTGCTTTGTCAACTTTTGGCACAAGAAACGCCATTTATGGTCAACTAGGTGGTGCAGGACTAGGAATTAATCATCAGTTTGGTAAAAAATTAGGTCTCAGTTTAGGCTATTTGACCTCTAGTGCTAATAACCCTACCCCTGGTAATGGTTTGTTTGATGGTTCTTACGGTGCTTTAGCGCAGTTAACTGTGAAGCCAAGTAGTCGTACTGCTCTTGGTTTGACTTACATCAATTCCTATAAACAACCACTCATTACGGGTAGTAATAACGCAACCTCTGACTTTGGTGGCCAAAATTTTTCCAGTAATTCCTACGGTGTACAAACATCTTTAGGTATTGGCAATAAACTTGTTGTCGGTGGTTGGGCTGGATATACCAATAGTCAAGTCTTGACTGGTACTAGAGGAAAAGCGGAAATTTGGAACTATGCTGTTACTTTAGGCTTACCAGATTTCGGTAAAAAAGGTAACTTGGCTGGTGTTATAGTTGGTATGGAACCAAAGGTCACAAATTCTACTGCTACTGCTGCTGAAGTCACAAAAGACCGAGATACCTCCTATCATATTGAAGGATTTTATCAATATAAAGTTAGCGACAATATCACCATTACTCCTGCTGTAATTTGGTTAACAGCCCCAGATCACGACAAAAAGAATGATAGTGTAGTCATTGGTGCTTTAAGAACTACCTTCAGCTTCTAAGCTTCCACGTCAACAAAAAGACCAGCCCTCCCACAGGCTGGTCTGCAAAAAAACGTTGTTCGTGTTGTTTTCTCAGTGGAGTTAAAACCAAATTGCGCGTTCCTAAAATTCAACGGGCAACTTTTCTTAACAAGATTGTAGCAGCCAGTACAATTTTTTGATGAAAATATCTGAAAAAATATCTGTCTGTGGGTGAATAGACTTTCTATTCGAGGGAAGAGGAGGAGGTTAATAACCTGCTAAAAACTGACCACTTATTAATACTTGTGGTTTTCCCCAAATAATTGTCTCGTGTTTATAAACTACCAGTCCTGGTTTAGTGCCTTTGGGTTTGTAGACGTGCTTGGGTTGGGTGTACACTACTGGTACTTGGTCACTTTGACGGGCCCGACTGAAGTAAGCGGCTAAATTAGCGGTAAATTGTAAATCTGCTTCTTCCGCAATTGTACCCGGTTCTAGACGCAAAAGCACATGACTACCCGGTATTTCTTGGGCGTGAAACCATAAATCATAGTCTCCAGCGACACGGAATGTCAATTGGTCATTTTGAACGTTATTCCGACCAATAAGGACTTCAAAGCCACCGGGACTGCGGTAACGATGAAAATTAGTACCAGGGGTTTCGTTGCTACTACGGCTGCGGTATTCTAGGTCTTCTAAGTATTTTTGGTCAATTAGTTCGTCGCGGATTTCTTCTAACGCCTGTAAATCTTCTGAGTTTTTGTATTCATCTATCTGAGAAATTGCGGCTTCTACTTGTTCTAAATAATCAATTTCTGTCTGCACTGCAAATAATAGCGGTTCAACAGCCCCACGGGCGCGTTTTAACTTTTGATGCTGTTTGTAAAGCTTTTGGGCATTTTGAACAGCGTTTTTATCTGGTAATAAAGCAATTAGTATAGGCCTTTCTGTTTCAAAGTCTGGTAAGATTATATTCTGCATTCCTAGTTGCCATTGATGCAGGTTTGCCATTAACAAATCGGCTTTTTGCCGATATTCTTCCGCTTGGTCTGATTGTTGCAAGCGATCGCTAAAACTTTGTGCTTTAATACGTAATTTAGCTAGAATATGCGCTAATTTCTGAATTAACTGATGTCGCAGTTGCACAAATAACTGTTGATTCAGATGATCTGCATAATAACGGTAAAGTAACTCTTGAATACTCTTTGTGGGTGTGACTGCACCCCAACCCATAACTGTATATCCAGTTTTTGTCCAAGCAGGTTTAAATTGACCTAGTTCTAAAGCTTGTAACCATTCTTCCCAACATTGAAATAAATTTTGCCAATCTTTAGGGGTTAATACGTCCGTATTAGTATCAGGTTTAATCTCAGCATTTAGTAACATAGTATCCAATAAAGCCGAACTTAAACCACTATAACTTTTAAGTAATTGGCGCTTAATTTCCCCTGGCACTAAACTTACCCGTTCTTGCCAACGTTCTAAAGATTCGTTTAAATTCGGGGTTTTTCCCGTTAATTTCGGTGGTTTTTCGTAATTTTGTCCCGTTTGAATAGGACGCACACTAGATTGTTGTTGACTAACTTGATGGGCAGCAGTGATAATTTCGTTACTAGCATCAGTTAAAATCACATTGCTATACTTACCCATGATTTCAGCATAGAGGTGATAAAGCGCACTTTCTCCTGGACGAGGGGCAAATTGTAAATCAATTACCCTCTCCCACGGAGAAATAGCCTCAATTGCCACTAAGGCCAACCCACCTAATTGATGTCTTAACTGCTGACTAAATGTAAAAGTATCTGGATGTCGCGGTGGTGGTTCGCTAATACAGATATGAGCAGCTTGAGGATGCCAAGAAATGTCTAACCAACCTCGTTGTTTTAAGGTTCGTAAAGCAATAGCAATGGTAAAGCGATCGCGCTGATATACTTGTTCTATGCGTGCAGGTAGCCAGTTAGTGCGAATTTCGCTACAAGCAGCGGTTAAAGCTGTAAAATCAAGGGGTTGCAAAACAATTAATCTCTCTTATATTAGGTTTGTTAATTTTAAAAGCTAATTATATAGGTCCTTCGCCATTTTATAGCGGTTTTCGGTTGAGTCAAATACAAAAACCCCACCCCCAACCCCCTTCCCGCCGGCAGGGAGGGGGCTTATGAAGTATCTCACCCAAGTGCATACCGCTATATCTAATTTTCTATAAATTGAACTAATATTTGTGATTATATCACATATTTCCATTTTTAACTGAGTGCATTCAGCAAATTCTGAATATCTGCTTGCATTAAATTAGTCCAAAGTAAACCCCGTTTTTCATAATGTTGGGTTTCGTTACCTCAACCCAACCTACTTCAAGTTTATTAAACAAAATTTATTAAAAATCTAATTCTATTTGATTCACTTTTACTTCTTTTTGTTTTTCCGCACTTTTGAGAACTTCATAACTTAAACGAATATTTAATATTTTTTGCTGTTCAATTATATCTTGAATAGTGACGATTTGGATTTTGTCGCAACTATGACTCATGTATTTACTCTGATAAAAACCAGCAGATTTTGCGGTTTTTAGCATATCTTTAGTAGGTTCTTCTAGGGTGATAAATATGGCTAGACTAGCACTTTCTAGGGTCATTGTTCCTAGTAAATCTCGGATATCTCCCGATTTAACTTTACCAGATTTAACTTGAAAAATTATCTTTTCTGGGTCATTTTTATCACCTTGAAAATAAACAATTCCATCTATACCTTTATCTGCACCTTTTTTAGCGTTAATGACTGCTTTATTATTAGTATAAGTTAAAATTGCCCATTTTTCAAATTCTTTACGAGTGCGATCATCTGTTTTATTTGCTAATGCTCTTGCACTTTCTATATCTTTAGGAATACCATGAAGTTTAATGGTTTTTAAAACTCCTGGAAAACTATCTTCTAATCTTTTTAAGATTAAGCTAATACTTTGATAGGTAATATCAATTCCTATCCATTG
>JBJUHT010000032.1:0-3112 GCA_046070105.1 Dolichospermum sp. | reverse complement strand
ACGTCCCGGTCAACCCATCAAAAACAAAACAATTTTGGGGCGGGTTTGGAGGGTTTTCTGTGTCCGTCGTTATGTCTATGTCCGGTTGATTAATTATCTTATTATTAGTAATCGCGGACATTTGGTAACAAGCTGATACATTTTCTGTTGATATTTTGTAGCAGTAGGATACATTTTCTGTGGACATTAGATCCCGTTGCAACCAACTCGCAAATATTTGATTACGCAAGTCTTGATCACCAATACAAACTATTTTATATATTCGTTCGCGCTTACCAGTTTTTTGGTTTATCGCACCCCTACTGACCTCTGAAATATCGTATCCTATGAGTTTTAATACCCGTTTAAGTATTGTTATATCGCTTGTGTTTTTGGTAATCGCTATACCTAAATGATTTTTAGTTGCAAATGTATCAATCCGTAATTTATCGGCGATCGCTTTTACTTTTGGGTGTGAGTTAAATAATTCATCACCACTGGTAATTATTTCCTGAATCTCCAGCAATTCTAAGATTTTAACTTTTGATTCATATTGAGTTTTATTGAAATCAGGCTGATAAACTGCTTTGGATTGTTTAATTTTTTCCCCTGCTTTTTTATCCTTAGCACATACAACATCACGCCCCAATGTTAGATAATAATGCAGTTTAATTTGTCCATTGTACCCGTCATCATCTAGTGCCAACAATTCCTTAGTAACTTCTATTCCATAGCGTTGTCTGGTACTGTATTTGCGTTCTCTATATTTATCCTGTTGTGTTTTGGACTTTTGGTTTGATAGCTTTTCAAAATCTTGATCTGTCATACTATTAATATCAGAATTATTAATATATTCTAATTCTTGATTGTAGTTAATATCTCTATTTTCCTTAATTTCTGCTTTGATGAGTTCATCATCCTCTTGGGCTGATTTATTATTAATAATATGCCCCTCACCTGCTAAATTCTGCAAAATAATATTCCGATAATCAATCTTAGCAGCATTCACTCGACAAGCTATTTTTGCATAGGTTGTAGTGAATATAGAGTAAGTTTCTAACTCTGTTTTATCAATACTCATTCCTGCTAAATTTAGTTGGTTGATATGTGCATTGAATTGTTTATGATTACTTGCTAATAATGATTTGATATTGCTTGAACCGTTCCCATACTGAGTTAGTCCACACTTTGCTATCCAAACATGACGGGGGATATTTTCTCTTACCCGTGCTAAAGATTGTCTGACTGAATTTTCAATCATAACACCTTGAAAACATCCCCACACACTTGTAAAATGACCTTTAACGTCAATACTTACACCTGTAGAAACAGATGGTGATGTAATGACAATATCGTAATCTTTCACAACATCATTGATTACTGAAATACATCCATAAGCAGGATGAGTAGGATCTGCTATTGTTTCACTATCAATCCTTAGTATTTTCTTGTCTGGGAATAGATTTTGTAAGTATATTTCTAAGTTTTTACTACTATATTTTCCCTTTGTTTTTTGACTATCAACAGCTATATATACCCGTTCACCATTTTCTATAGCTTTACATAAAGCTGCTATAAAATTAGTCGGATTGGTTTCGCTATAGTTGGTAATATGCCACTGATTCTCATTCCAATTATTAACAATAATATGGGGTGTTTGTTTGTAATTTAAAAAATCAATTGTCGCAGTTTGAATATTATCAAATGATTGTTGTAAGTTGTTTTTCAACTTAACCTTATTTGCTATGTGTTCAATTTCATCATATCTAAGATAAATTCCCATGTATTCAGATAATTCTCTGATTAACTCCTGTTTCAGATAACTACTGTTAGCTGTTTGTCTTTTGTTAAATAATTCTTCAAACCCGAAGGGAATATCAGTTAATTTGATGGGTTCAATATTTCCCAATTCAGTTACAAAGTCAACAGATACATTAGTTAAATCTGCATCTAAACCTATAATTAATCTGGCATTTTTTACTAAGATAGTTAGCTGATTAAATATCTCTGTTCTGTGCTTTTTGACTTCTGTAGATGAGTTTAAAAGATGTTCTGTAACTTGCTCAATTTCATCAGCAACTACTACGCAGTTTTTAAAGCTATCTGCATTAAATCGCGCTTGACTGTTAGAATGTAGGCTATCAACACATAATCCATAACCTAGTAAATCACCTGTTTCTGAGTTTCTAATTTCTGTCACAAAAGGTAATCCTAACCGATTACAAATAGCTTCTCCTAGTTGCACTCTATGAGTAAGCACGATAACGGATATTCCGAATTGGTTATACAAATCAACAATCTTTATTAATGATTCAGTTTTACCCGTTCCTTTTGGTGACTTAATAAACAAATATTTAATCAATTCTGGAATATCAATATCCCCTAAATATTTTTGATTTAGGTTAACAGCTACTTTGTAGGTTAAGCAGTTAAATTTATAAACCAAAAATTGATTAAGAGTCAGGGAATTAGCAATAATTTTAATTACAGCATCCATACCATGCTTAACTAAAACGTCGTCAATTCCTTTTTCTTTAAATTCCCATTTACAAACTTTGGTAGTGCATCCTTTCGCTGACAATAAATAGCTGTACTGACAAATTGCGTTTTTAACGTTTTCAACTGTTTTAGGCTTTTCATCATTGTCAAAACAGATATTAAAATGCCTACCTTCATTAGCAAAGTGTTCTAAATCTGGAATGAGGTAATTCGGTCCGGTTCTAGCCTTAACTTTTTTCCCGTTCTCAAAAGTATAAGAACCGTCGTATGTATACCCGTTATTGACTCCTGGTAAGCCTATGGCCACAATCCCCACTGACAATAGCGCGGCCGCTTTTTTAGCACCCTCAGTAATGCTGATCGGAATATCATGATTGAGAACCCACTCCCAAAACTCCGTATAGTCCCCCATGGGCACGCCGTATTTATCGCTAATCATCTGCCATATCCGTTTAGGCACTCGTAGGAAAAATGCGCGGGTCGCCATGCCGGGGGAATGTTCATATTTGATGAATTTGTTTTTCTTGGGGTCAAGACGGGGGAAATCTGGTTTAAAACATCCCCATTGCATTGACTCATAATTATTTAATGGGTCAACGCCGGAACACCACCAGCCCCCTGCTAGGGTGTGAGC
>JBJUHT010000031.1:0-4534 GCA_046070105.1 Dolichospermum sp. | reverse complement strand
TGACTATATATGGCGACACAGATTCCTACTATAATCTAATGATAGGACAAACTCAGAAAATTGTCAAGGGGTAGTGAAGAATAATCTTGAGAATTTTGACTTTTGACTTTTGACTTTTGACTTCCTTCAGGCGTATCATGATTCTGACAAATACAGCACTTACCGATGTTATGAGGTACAAAGTCACTCCACCCCCAACCCCCTCCAATATCAAAAGTTTATCCTTTTCTTCCCCCCGCTGCGGGGGGATTGAGGGGGGTGCGAGGAGGGGGCTTAATATGTACCTCATAAGAGCGGAAACCCCTGTAAAATGTTATCATGATAGAAATATTGATTTATTCACAGGATAAAAATATGCAAATTACGATCTCCATTCCTGAAGATATTGGTAATCAATTACAGCAGAACTGGGAAAACCTACCACAAAAAGTTTTAGAATCTTTAGCAATAGAGGCTTATAGAAATAGAATCATGAATGTTGTACAAATTCAACAATTACTCAAGTTTTCTTCATTGTCAGAAACTGAACAGTTTTTACAACAATCTCGAATTTATGTGGGTTTTCCTAAAGAAAGTTTAGTAGAAAATCCGCCACAAAAGACTTTAAATGATGCTGTGAAAGAACTACAAAAAATATGTATAGAAGAAGATTATTATTTAGAAATTCCCTCTCGTCAAGATCGACAAAATTCCTTTTTTTAATACTTTTTTGAATACGTGCCATGACTTTTTTGTGTGATACTAATATTATTAGTGAATTAGTGCGACCTCAACCTAATTCTGGTGTTTTAATATGGGTAAAAAACTTGTCTTCCATCAATATTAGTGTAATTACTCTGGAAGAAATACATTATGGTTTAACATCAAAACCTAACCTAAAAATTCAAACTTGGTTTGATAATTTTATCAAAAATGACTGTCAAATATTGCCTATCACGGCTGAAATTGCTCAACTTTGTGGGGAATTAAGAGGTCAACAAAGGTTAAGCGGTAAAACAGTTACTCAAGCAGATATGATGATTGCTGCTACAGCCCAAATACACCAATTAACTTTAGTCACGCGCAACATTCGTGATTTTGATAGCTGTGGTATTCCGCTTTTAAATCCTTTTACTTAACCTTGATGATATAAGAATATTTATCTATTAGTTTAGGAGATTTGCCATGAAAGTTACGATCAAAGATAGTCAAATACTCAAAACAGTTCAACCTGATATTATCCAGACACACCTGCAAGCTACAGGATGGCAGGAAACAGGTAGAATTTATAAGGATTAACAGGATGTTTGATTGTAATTGAATGATAAAATTTTGATAATTTTCTATTATTCTCACAGTTACTTTCTTCTTTGCGTCTTTGCGACTTGGCGCGAAACACAACATACTATATTTTTGAACAGGACTCAGTAGGTATCAATTCTGTCTTTCTTGTCACCTGTCCCCTGTTCCCTGTCCCCTCTTCCCTGTCACCACTTGTGCAAGAAATAGGAAATCTGTTCTTAATAATGAATTTAAGGCAAAGATGGAGTCGTTAGGTGCTAACCTAAAAGATGATATCGCTTGATCTGGGGTCTTCAAGAACCCACTTGTGAAAAACAGCTTCAATCATTTAGGCGCAGCATGGTCACCACCGCAGAAAAAACAAACATTGGGTACATTACCCAAATCATTGGTCCGGTTGTAGACGTTAAATTCCCCGGCGGTAAATTACCCCAAATCTACAACGCTTTAACTATCACTGGCACAAACGAAGCTGGACAACAACTGAAATTAACTGTTGAAGTACAGCAACTCCTGGGCGATAACCAAGTCCGGGCTGTAGCTATGAGTACCACAGATGGTTTAGTCCGTGGTTTAGAGGTTATTGATACTGGCGCTCCCATCACTGTACCCGTAGGTAAAGCTACCTTGGGACGGATTTTCAACGTTTTGGGCGAACCTGTAGATAACCAAGGTCCAGTAAACGCTGAAGCATCTCTAGCTATTCACCGAGATTCTCCTAAATTCACAGAGTTGGAAACCGCTCCTTCTGTGTTTGAAACCGGTATTAAGGTTGTGGATTTGCTAACACCCTACAGACGCGGTGGTAAAATCGGTCTGTTCGGCGGTGCTGGTGTGGGTAAAACCGTGATCATGATGGAATTGATCAATAATATCGCTACCCAACATGGTGGTGTATCGGTATTTGCTGGTGTAGGTGAACGCACTCGTGAAGGTAATGACCTTTACAACGAAATGATGGAATCTGGAGTTATCAATAAAGATAATCTCAATGAATCCAAAATCGCGCTAGTTTATGGTCAAATGAACGAGCCACCCGGAGCAAGAATGCGGGTTGGTTTATCTGGCTTGACAATGGCTGAGTATTTCCGTGATGTGAACAAGCAAGACGTATTGTTGTTTGTTGATAATATCTTCCGCTTTGTCCAAGCTGGTTCTGAAGTATCGGCGCTCTTGGGTCGTATGCCCTCCGCTGTAGGATATCAGCCTACTTTGGGTACAGATGTAGGTGCTTTACAAGAACGGATTACCTCTACTACAGAAGGTTCTATTACTTCTATTCAAGCTGTATATGTACCTGCCGATGACTTGACCGATCCTGCTCCTGCAACTACTTTTGCTCACTTAGACGGAACAACAGTATTGTCTCGTAGTTTGGCTTCTAAAGGTATCTATCCTGCGGTTGATCCTCTGGGTTCTACTTCTACTATGTTACAACCCGGTATCGTTGGTAGTGATCATTATGATACCGCACGGGCTGTACAATCTACTTTGCAACGTTACAAAGAATTACAAGACATTATCGCCATTCTTGGTTTAGATGAATTGTCTGAAGAGGACCGTCTGATTGTCGCACGGGCGCGGAAAGTTGAACGGTTCTTGTCTCAGCCTTTCTTTGTCGCTGAGGTATTTACTGGTTCTCCTGGTAAGTATGTGAAGTTGGAAGACACCATTAAAGGATTTAAACAAATTCTTTCTGGTGAGTTGGATGCTTTACCTGAGCAAGCTTTCTACTTGGTAGGTGATATCAACGAAGCTAAAGCTAAAGCAGAAAAGCTCAAGGGTTAGTCATTAGTCATTAGTCAGTGGTCAGTAGTTTTTTATGCAACTGACAACTGACAACTGACAAAGGACAACTGACAAACGACAAAGGACAACTGACAAATGACATTAACTGTTCGTGTAATTTCCCCAGATAAAACCGTTTGGGATGCTGAAGCTGATGAAGTAATTTTACCTAGCACTACTGGTCAGTTGGGTGTCCTAAGTGGACACGCCCCCATGTTAACAGCTTTAGATATTGGTGTTATGCGTGTTCGGGCTAATAAAAATGCCAATTGGCAAGCGATCGCTCTTTTAGGCGGTTTTGCTGAAGTTGATGAAGATGAAGTGACAATTCTAGTCAACGGTGCGGAACGGGGCGACACAATTAAACTTGAAGAAGCTCGCACTGCATTTAATAAAGCACAAACTACTCTAAGTCAAGTTAAACCAGATGATCGTCAAGCACAAATCCAGGCTACAAAAGCATTAAAACGCGCCCGCGCTCGTTTTCAAGCTGCTGGTGGTTTGGTGTAAATTTAATTACAAGTGCTGGATTTTCAGGGTGGGCGATTTTGTCCACCCTATTTTATTGGTATTTTATTTTAATTTGTCTTACCTTCTACAATTTGAATTTCCTCTTCTGTTAACCCATAAAGTTGATAAACAAGTTGATCTATTTCTTGTTCTAATGCTGTAGTATTTGTATTAGCGTTTGATTCCTTTGCAAGAAGTATTGCGTTGACTTTATGAACTATTTTTTCTTCAAATTCATTATCTGCATACTTCATAGGTAGTTTTTTTAAATCATTCAATCTAATTTGTGGTTGTTTTCCAACTTCCATTCTAATTATTCTTTTCTTTTGAGCATAATATGTAAACAATTTTGAATTTAATAAACCTAAAACATAAACTAAGTTAGTTGCAGATTTTCCTGAACTATTTTGATCACTAATACTATAATAACTTCTGTTATAAACAAAAGGCTTTTCAGAATATGTGCAACAGAGATGATCACAAGACTGTCGGATTAAAATTTTAGGATTATCAAATGCTAATTTATCTCCTATACCTAATACTTTTGGATTATTTCTATTATTTTTCTTAGCTTCTATTTTATATGCTTCATTTCTCTGATTTAGTAAAGCTATATCAAGTCTAAACCATCGTGTTGGTATAGGTTTACAGTATTTATAAGGAACTGATTTACTTCCTTCTAGATATTCATAAATTTTAATGCCTTTTTCATCAGTCATAGAATCTATAACAAATCCTTCCTCTTGAACACCAATACTTTCTCCAGTTCTAATAAGTTTGTAGGGAAAATAAAAGTCCAAAGGTTGATTATTATTTTCAAATTTTTCTATAATTGAGTTATGATTATCTTCTGGTAAATAAAATTGATATTTTTTATCTACATTATCCCAAAGTTTCTGATTAACTAATCTAACTTCATCATCTAAGCCTTTGCTCAAAACACGAACTTTATTAT
>JBJUHT010000030.1:0-19389 GCA_046070105.1 Dolichospermum sp. | reverse complement strand
TGAACGGCGGCGGGGTTTTCTTTCCTGGTTTGCACGCAAGCGCGTACTAACTTCGTTAAAAAAGTCCTTACGTACATAAGGATAATCACTTACCCATAGGTCACGACTAGGAATGTATATATCACTAAATTCTTCAATTGTGCTTAAATCAGGACGATTTGACATCACCACCATTTCGGCTATTTGACCACGAGTAATGGCTTTGTGGGCAGGACGTAGTGGGGCTTCAAATTCAACACTAAATCCCGTGTCGTCACCTATTTCTAAGTTAATCCGCTTTTCGCGGTTTTCAATAATTACTAACTCACCTTTACTGTTGACGGTTTCCTGTTTGCCCATTAACCGATCTGTAATCCACCAATCTAGCACTCGTCCCCGGAAAAAGCCACTGTATTTATAACGGCGGCATTTTCCATTGCGGATACTTGCTTGTAATATGGGATACCAAAGCCAAAAGAAAGCACCAAATACCCCAAAAAAGAAGATTAACCCAAATTCTAATCTAAACAAAAATTGTATCAGCAGTAGTACAGCCATAGTAACTACAGAAATTAATAGCCGCTGCAAAAAATTACTGAACTTTCCCCAATAGTATTTGTATTGTGGTCCAGAGGCAATTAGGGGAATAATTTGTTCAAATTTTTGCCGAGTTAGGGGAACAAGCATATTTTAGATTTGGGATTTTGAATTTTAGATTTTGGACTGGAAAAATCGCCAATCGAAAATTTCTCACAGATGATTACTGGGTATTTTACAGTATTTTTTCTAGTCCATATACTAAAGATTTTAGCTGGTTAACTTTGCGTATGGCTAATAATACTCCTGGCATATAACAGGCGCGATCGCTGGTATCATGACGTAAGGTATAAATCTGTCCAGCAGCACCGAAAATCACCTCTTGGTGGGCAATTAGTCCTGGTAAGCGTACACTATGAATTCTAATCCCTTCATCTGCTAAACTGCCTCTAGCTCCTGGTATTTTCTCCGTTTCTTCTACCATAGCAGTATTGAAGGTTTTACCCATTTCTGCCAAAAGTTGAGCAGTTTGAATGGCTGTACCGCTAGGAGCATCAGCTTTTTGGTTATGATGAAGTTCGATAATTTCCACATGATCAAAATACTGGGAAGCTCTCACGGCCGCTTCCTGTAGTAATACCATACCAATGGAAAAGTTGGGAATAATTAAACAACCGCTACTGGCTTTCTCAGCAAAATCACTTAATTCTTGAATTTGGGCGGGACTTAAACCCGTAGTTCCCACAACTGGACGAATCCCATAGGCGATCGCACTGCGAATATTATTATATACTACATCAGGATGGGTAAAATCAACTAGGACACCTGGCTGCATCTGTCTTTCCCCGGCCACATAGGCTAAGATGGGTTCTAATTGATTGCTAATTGGTACTTCTAAGGGTTCACTTAAACCGGCTACTTCCCCAGCGTCTTGACCTTGATGTTGGGGACTAGTGTCAATTGCACCTAGTAAGGTCAAATCAGGGGCTTGGGCTACTGCTTTAATGACCTCACGTCCCATTTTACCAGCCGCACCATTGACAATCACTGGGATAGAAGCTTGATTGCTCATAGATTTAACAATTATTTTCAATTCAACAATAAAATTGTCTCACAAATGCAAGTCTGACAAGAATACATTTTAAATGCTCAACAGCTTATGAGAGTAATTTCTGTTAAGTAGTGTTCTTTAAATCAGATATTGAGTATGTATATTCAACAATTCCATTAATTTAATTCGTGCTATACTGTTTGGTATTTATTGCCAATGAACATTAAAACTCAAATAACGAAAACAGGCGTTAGATATGGTCAAATAACTCAATTTGGCTGAACATTGTCCCTAATACTAGAAATATATGGATTTAACGAAGTTGACTATTAGTGGATTTAAGTTAAACTGAAAGCGTCTTAATTTGATCAAGTACAATTTTAACAAATAGCGAGGGAAATGTGAATTTTAGTAACTGTGTCCGGAGCGAGAATATGGGTATCAGGAATCATAAAATTGAATAGTTTGATACTTCTTAAATTATCGTTATCCACTAACCTGGACGAAATAACTCATGAACGAACTCATAAGCGACCGAAAATTGTAATAAACAGTTTACAATGCCAATTAGTGAGAGAATCTAAAGAAATTATAAAATAAACTCAAATGACTGTGGTGTCTGGAGGACAAAAGTGTTTTTGAGACTAGCAAACGAACATAGACAATTTGTACAAGATTTGGTCATGAACTTGAAAGCCTTGGCGGTTGTACTAGAACGTCACGGTTATCCTGCTTCCTGCTACACTTGTGGCGATCAGATGAACAGCGCGTCCTTTATGGTAAGTTTAGGAGATAATCATCTAATTCGCTTTTTAGTCTCAGACTATGGAATTACTTGGACTGAAATGCGTGATGATCGTGAATTAATGAAATTAGAAGGTGCAGAAGCGATTAATCAGTTAGAAGAACTAGCTACCCTCGTCAAACAGTCTCTACAAAAGTCTAGAGATACTGAGTATTCATCTCTGATAGGTAAACGCCTTTTACAGAAAAGTACCGGAAGAGGAAAGATACAATCATAACAACTGAAAACTATGTTTGAGTTGAATGTTATTTTCCACTAGCTTCGAGAATGACTGTGATGAAAATCATAAACAGCGGTGGCGCTATTGATTTCACAGGCTGACAAAACATCCATCTGCTGGCTATAATTGGTAATTTATATTTATTTATCAGCCAGCAATCAAATCTCAACAATGTTCAAGAAAGATGCTGATCATTCATTATGATTTACTGCTAATGTGACAGTTTGTGACATAGTTAGATTAACTTTTAAAAAATCATTATCTTTGAGAATTTGATACAAATTCACATCTTCCTCTAACAAACAAGCATGACCGCTATTGGGCAGGATAAATGTTTTGCTATTTGGTAGAATATTAGCCAATCTGGTAATTTCAGTGACAGAAGGTAATAAACGATCGTTTCCACTACCAATAAGTAAAACTGGTTGTGTGAGCTTTTGCAAATCTTTTTTGTCAATTTGAAAATCTCGCAATAAAGACAGCCGCCAGTTGACAGTTTCTGGTGGTATGGAGGTCATGGCCGCTAGAAGTATTTGACGCTGGCTTTCAGAAACGCGCTCAAATGAAGCCAGGAATGGTAACAAAGCTAATGAACCGACATTAAATAATAATGATGGGACAAACTGGGTAAACTGAGACATCCAACTAAACCAAGGCTGCTGCAAAAAGGAAGAAGCGGGATTAATTAAGATAATACGCTTAAATAAATGTGGTGATTGGGTTGCTACTTTCATGGCTAAACAACCGCCAAATGATTCACCACAGAGGTATATTGGCCGTTGACGGCTTTTTTCCAGTTCGCCATGAATCAAATCTAAAACATTTCTGGCTAAAACATCCCAAGTACCAAGATGGTTTTTGGATATTGCCAAGCAACGAATATCTAAACCTGTTGATAATTCAGGGATTTGGGTTTGTAACAATTGACCAGTGCCATCCATTCCTGGTAAATAGATAAATAAGGGAGCATCCGACTGTACTGGTTTTGGAGTCAAAAAACAAGGTTTCAGGTCAACGGCTGGCATTTTGCGACTTTTTTTTAATCTATTCTATTTTTAACTTTACCGTTTCTGTGATCCAGATGGAGATTATGACATATTTTCTCCTTGTCTCCTGGTAAAATCAACCTTTCCAGACAAAAAATAACCGACTCTGAAACCATGATTACAGAATTTATGGCAATTTGTATTCATCATATATAAATATGTGGAAGCGTCAAATCTCCCTAGCCGCCAATTATGTCACCTTAGTATTACACATAATACAATAGCATTCCGCAAGGACTTATGCACTTAAATGACATTGGATTACCATATCTAAAGTAGTGATAAATCTCTATATTGCTAGTGGTTAATTTACTGACAATGCTCAAAAAATTGCAGTTTATCTTGATGTATTTTTTAAATTTACTGACTATAAACTTACAAATATTCCCAGATAAATGTCGTCAAAAATATAAGACAGTAAATCTGGGTTAGGAGTCACTAAATCAGAAACCTTGTTCAGGAAAATCCAAGAAATATCTGAAAATTTATTTTAGTCGGGGCTAAAAAACCAGCTAATCATGAATTTTCAGCCAAATTATTGCAGAAGATCCTGAAGATTGAAACTAATACTCTTGTCATGAATTGGATAATTTTATATGCTCAATTGTATGCAGATCATCATCTATATTGCTGGAATTTAGATTAGTGTATTCTCTGTGACTACCAAGGAAATAAACAGGTTTTACCATGATTATTAGTAACTGCTAGGAGTTTTATAGAAATGATCAAAGAATTTTCAATTCCATAAATTTGTTACGATTAAGGAGTAATTTAATAAAAAACCGCAGCAATGTTATATAATTGCGTAGTTTTATCTAGATAATCTAGATGATTAAGAGAGAAAACTGATTAATAATTTGCTTTTATTGTCCATGAATTTAGTGAATAAAACAGAAAAGAGTTTTGCACTGACAACACCGCTATATTATGTCAACGATGTTCCCCATATTGGCAGTGCTTATACAACTATAGCGGCAGATGTCATAGCCCGGTTTCAACGCTTACAGGGGAATCAAGTTTTATTAATTACAGGTACAGATGAACACGGACAGAAAATCCAGCGTTCAGCAGCCAGTTTAGGAAAAGCACCGCAAGATTTTTGTGATCAAATTGTTCCTAGTTTTACAAGATTGTGGGATTTACTCGATATTCAATATGATCGCTTTAGTCGGACCACAGCACCCCGTCACGAAGCCATAGTTAAAGAGTTTTTTCAGCGAGTTTGGGAAAATGGTGACATTTATCAAGGAGAACAAAAAGGTTGGTATTGCGTTTCCTGTGAAGAATTTAAGGAAGAGCGGGATTTATTAGAAAATAAACGCTGTCCCATCCATACTACCAAAGAAGTGGAGTGGCGGGATGAGCAGAACTATTTCTTCCGTTTGTCTAAATATCAAACTCAGTTAGAGGAATTTTACCAATCTCACCCTGATTTTATCCAACCTGTGAGCAGACGCAATGAAGTTTTCAATTTTGTCGCTCAAGGTTTACAAGATTTTTCCATTTCCCGGGTAAATCTTGACTGGGGTTTTCCCGTACCTGTGGACTCTAAACATACATTGTATGTGTGGTTTGATGCTTTACTGGGTTATGTAACAGCATTATTAGAACCAGACGCAGAACCAACCCTAGCTAATGCTTTACAGACATGGTGGCCGATTAATCTCCACTTGATTGGTAAAGATATTTTACGCTTTCATGCTGTTTACTGGCCAGCAATGCTGATGTCAGCGGGTTTACCTTTACCAGATAGGGTATTTGGACATGGTTTTTTAACTAAAGACGGTCAAAAAATGGGTAAAACTTTGGGTAATACCCTTGATCCTATCACTTTAGTGGAAAATTATGGTAGTGATGCCATTCGTTATTACTTCCTTAAGGAAATCGAATTTGGGAAGGATGGCGATTTTAATGAAATAAGGTTCATTAATGTTTTAAATGCAGATTTGGCCAATGATTTAGGTAATTTGTTAAATCGCACTTTAAATATGGTGAAGAAATACTGTTCTAGTCAAGTACCGTCCATAACCCAAGCAACTATTCCGGCTGAAAATCCTTTAAAAATCATCGGGTTAGAGTTGGGAGAAAGGGTGAAACAAGCATATACAGCATTAGCTTTTAATGAAGCCTGTCACTATGTTTTATCTCTGGTACAAGCCAGTAATAAGTTTATTGATGATCAAGCCCCTTGGTCGTTATATAAACAAGGTAAACAGGAAGATGTGGAAATGGTGTTATATGCGGTTCTGGAATCTGTCAGACTAGCAGCTTATCTCCTTTCACCAATTATTCCTAATATCAGCAGTGATATTTATCAGCAATTGGGTTGGGGAATTAATTTTAATGAACAAAAAGAAAGTGCAATTTTAGCCCCTTTTTGTACCCACTCAATATGGGGAATATTATCCGATAAACAACAATTGGGGACACCCAAACCAGTTTTTAAACGGATAGAAACATCAAAATAAAAGATTAATTTTGGGAACTGCTAATTCCTTCACAAAACAATTCGGGGTTGTACTGTCACCAATGACAGTTAGGAAAATGGGTCAATAATCAGGGCTTTTCGCTGTTGATTTCGTAGACTCGTGATCTATCAGCCCCGGATAATTATCATAAGCCATTCTAACAAATTATGTAGTTAGAAATTTCTATGATCACAGGGATAACAACACAAGGTATGACAACAATGTTGAATAATTTGGAAAATGACTCGATATTTACACCAGAACAAGTTTTGGAAAATCGGGGACGGGTAGCTATCTTTATTGACGGTTCAAATTTATTTTATGCGGCATTACAACTAGGAATCGAAATTGATTATACTAAGTTATTGTGCCGTTTAACTGGGGGTTCAAGGCTATTACGGGCTTTTTTCTACACAGGGGTAGATCGGACAAATGAGAAGCAACAGGGATTTTTGTTGTGGATGCGTCGCAACGGTTATAGGGTCATTGCTAAGGATTTGGTACAACTACCTGATGGTTCTAAAAAAGCTAACCTAGATGTGGAAATAGCTGTTGATATGATGGCTTTAGTTGATTCCTATGATACCGCAGTTTTAGTCAGCGGTGACGGTGATTTGGCTTATGCTGTCAATTCTGTCAGCTATCGGGGTGTGAGGGTAGAGGTGGTGAGTTTACGATCTATGACTAGTGATAGTTTAATTAATGTTAGCGATCGCTATATTGATTTAGAAGCTATCAAGGAAGATATCCAAAAAACTCCCCGTCAAAGTTACCCATATCGGCCATTGTCTAGTATGGGTTTTTTAGACGACCCTAGAGGTTGTGATAGACATCTAGAATTTCCAGAGTAATGCAATATCCACAAAACAGGGAGAATGGAAGAGAAAAATCAAAATGTCAGCGGGGAAATAAATATTATTTCTATTTCCCCTACTTCTATTCCTTTTCACAATTTAGATTAGCAACAAATTGGCTTGGCTTGTCTTTATCATTGTTTTTAGGGTTATGGTTATCTGCTTGTGGTAATCACTCTACACCTCACCAATCTAAAAATAACACTTCATCTCCAAAGGAAGATGAAACTAAGTTAACTTTTTTTGGTGTAGTTTTGGAACAATTTGATGAAGTAGGGAGGCCAATTTGGAAAGTGAGAGCCAAAGAAGCAAAATACACTACGGACAAACAAATGGGTCAGGCTCAAAGTCCGCAAGGGGAACTCTATCAAGATGGAAAGGTTGTTTATCAAATTAAAGCAGAAAAAGCTGACATTAAACAAGATGGTAAGCAACTTTTTCTTGAGGGTAAAATTGTGGCTACTGACCCCCGCAATGGTATTACTTTACAAGGTAATGAGTTAGAATGGCGACCTCAAGAGGATTTATTAATTGTCCGTAATCAATTAAATGGTAGCCATAATAAATTACAAGCAATAGCCCAAGAAGCTAAGGTAAAAACTCGTGAACAACGGGTAGAATTTTCTAAAGGAGTATTAGCAAAATCTACAGATCCACAGTTACAAATGAGAACTGAACATTTAATATGGTTGATTAAGGATGATAAACTATTTAGCGATCGCTTTATCCAAATAGAACGATATCAGGATCACAAAATCTCTGGTCGCGGTCAAGGTAATGCTGCGGAAATTAATTTAAAAACGCAAATTGCAATTCTTCAACCACAGGCTAAGTTAGAGTTAATAAAGCCGCTAATGGAAATTACTAGTAACTCTATAACCTGGAATATTCAGAAGGAAAATATCACTACCAATTCTGCAATTCGTGTTTTCAAAGCTGCTGAGAATCTAACTATCACAGCAAATCAAGGAAAAATGAAAATACCAGAAAACACCGTCTATCTCACTGGAAATGTCAATGCAGTTGGACAACGTCGTCAGTCTTTAAAATCAAATCAATTGACTTGGTATTTTGATAAAAAGTTGTTAGAGGCTAAGGGAAATGTAATTTATGATCAAGTTGCACCAAAATTAACTTTTCAAGGAGAAACAGCCATTGGTAATTTAGAAACAGAAAATATTGTGGTTAAAGGTGGTAATTCGGGACAGAAAGTAGTCACAGAAATTATCCCCCAGGAAAATAGGTAATATCATGTCCGCCCAATCACTTACTATATAGTTGATCATTGTACTGCCTTTTCCCCATTACCAATTACCCATTACCAGTCTCAACAGATATGATCAGTTTTTAACCAGACATGATATAATATAGCAGTTCCCGGTATTATCAAGTACAGATTTAGGATTATACAATTTAGCTGCGTAACAGCTTAACGATCATCTCTGACCAAATGGAGACACCGCTACTTTTGAAACCCCCTACGTTGTCCATAATATACAGTGTTAAATTTGACCTGATTTGTGCCTGGATGATAAATAGTGTAAGTAGCTTCTCCTGGGGTTCGTCCCACATTTCCTACCCCAACTACTTGACGGGAACTGCTGGTGACTATTTCTGGGGAAAATTGACTATCTAGAGTGGTAATTTTACTATTGATAGAACCCCCTTGTAATTTGTATTGGAAGGTTAAACCAGAACGACCGCAAAAGAGGTTATTCGCTTGCATTCGTGATAGTCTATCTAACATTTGTATAGGAGGAGTTTGGGGATTAAGTTCTTCACTCACACCCACGGTTGAACCATGTATCAATAAACAATCTAACTCAAAAAAACCAAAATCGAGCGATCGCAACCATTGTACTGTTTGATGAGAAACACAATCCCACAATCTTTGTACAGTCTCACCTCCATATTTTGCTATCAATTCTGGTGCGTCTGCGGTTGGTCCTAAACCATGTAAAATTAAACATTGTTCTTCCCACCATCCTTTACAAATCATCGGTGCTAATTCACCCCGTCGCTGTGATTTGACTCTTTGTACCAACTCTTCAGATTCCTGTCTTGGACCGACTAAATCACCGATAATGTATAATGCCTCTATATAACGGCTTTGACGTTTAATATCAGCCATTACAGCCTCATAGGCCGACAAATTTCCCTCAATTCCACTCAAAATCGCCCACATAATCAATTTTAGATTTTAGATTTTAGATTTTAGATTTTAGATTTTATCTGGTACAAACATGAGTTGGATCATCTGCGCGTTCTGCGTATTCTAAGCCATGAGCCAAGCGCCAAGCAAAAATTTCTGGTAATCCTTTTTGGATAATTGCTGCACAGGTTTTTTGATAATCATAAGTAACTTCTCGTAAAGTCACCGCTTGATTATCCGTTTCATAAATTACATAAGTTGCATTTGGTCGTCCATGACGTGGTTCTCCCACAGAACCTACATTAACAATCTTTTTCACAGGAGATAAAAAATTTATTTTACGTGATTCTCCTTGAGCGTCAACTTCAATTTTTAACTCACCAGCATTCAGATCACGAGCATAAGGAACGTGAGTATGTCCACAAAATAGCACATCTGAACTTGTAGAAAGTACCCGTTCTAAAGCCACAAAAGCATCAAGTTCTGGTAATAAATATTCATGGTTACTATGGGGACTACCGTGAACAAAGGCCAAATTTTGCCATTCTAGACTATAGGGTAAATTAGCTAAAAATTCCCGATTTTCTGGGTTAATTTCCTGATTTGTCCATTGGTGAGCTTTAATTCCTCTTTTTTCTGCCAATACTGAAGGATAACTACAATCACAAGCGTTTAATCCCTCTACAACATCTTCATCCCAACAACCAGCGCAGGTAGGAATATCTAAAGAGCGAATTTGATCAATTACAGCATTTGGGTACGGTCCATATCCCACTAAATCACCAACACAAAAGATTTTTTCGGCTTTTTGCTGGTCAATATCTAATAGTACAGCATCTAAGGCTTCATAATTACCATGAATACATGACATAACGGCTATTTTCATACTTCTTGACCTTCTAGTAAAATTTGTTGTACCTGTTGTTGATATTGAAAAATTAATGATTCAGATAAAAAGCAATCTAATAATGTTTCTTTTAAGGCTGTTTCAGCTAGATTTTTTCCTACTATTTCTATCCCACTAAATCGTTGAGGTCTTCCTTGTAAATGTCGTGGTAAATCTAATTCTAAAAAGTCTATTTGGGGAACACCAGAAACAAAATCACAGTAAAGAGAACGTCCGTCATTAACATCAAAAATTGCCTTAGCGCGAGTAACAATACCATAAGCACCATGAGTTATTTCATACCAAAATTCCTCTAAACTATTTTCATCTATAACCTGACCTGTAGTTTCTACTCGCCATAGATTTTCTATAATTATACTTGGAACTGGCGCACCATATATAATTTCCTTTGTCCAATGATCATATTCAGAGTTTTTCAAATCGGGAGGGATAATTGCCACGGCGCGGTAATTTAAATTACCTAATATTTGTGATATAGCCTTTAACTCTAGATAAGAACCTAATTCGATATAAACACTATCTGCGGTAGGGATATGATCAATAAATTCAATTTCTTGACCATCACTAAATATTTTTAAATCAGGAAAATCAGTAGCTATTTTAGTTTGATCAATGGGAATATTACCCGTTCCCAAACTAAAATAAATTACTTTTTCAGAAGATATAATCTCTCGAATCTGTTGACAAATCCAGGTAGTTTTGCCAGATCCAAATAATCCAGCCACAACAGTAATCATGGGCGTATTCATGAGTAAACTAATAATAAAAATTATGTATAGTTTGACAAAATTTCCACAGAATTAAAAAAACAACTTCTTGCTCCAGTATGACAGGCTTGATCACCAACTTGGTCAATCTTAACAAGAATTGTATCACCATCACAGTCATAAAAAAGCTCCTTTAGCTTTTGAATATGTCCAGATGTTGCTCCTTTATGCCATAATTGGGAACGAGAACGACTCCAATAATGAACTTCACCGGTAGCTAGGGTTTTGACAATTGATTCTGCATTCATCCAAGCCATCATTAAAACAGTACCATCATAGTAATCTTGAGCTATGGCCGGAATTAAACCCTGCTCATTAAATTTCAAATTTTCAATCATTTCAGTAGTATTGGCTAAATCGAATTTTATCTTAATCATTTATCTCTCATTATCTGCGTTTATCTGCGTTTATCTGCGGTCAAATATTTTTCTTTTTACCTCTAATAAATTCAGGATTGATAATTCATAATGTAGAGACAGATATATCTTATCTCTACATAATACCAACCAAATTTATCTCAAAAAAGGCCTTTAGTAAAAGTTAGGATTGTGTCGAATCAAATTCATAAATTCTTCACGAGTAGATGGGTCTTCAGAAAACACACCACGCATGGCGCTGGTAACAGTCCAAGAACCTGGTTTTTGTACTCCTCTCATCACCATACACATATGAGTTGCTTCAATGACCACTGCAACCCCTTTAGGTTTGAGTAAACCTTGCACTGCATCAGCAATTTGTAAAGTCAACCGTTCTTGTACTTGTAAACGTCGAGCATACATTTCACAAATGCGAGCAATTTTTGATAAACCAATGACTTTACCATTAGGAATATAAGCGACATGAGCGCGACCAATAATCGGTAATATGTGGTGTTCACAGGAGCTAAAAAGATCAATATCCCGGACTAAAACCATTTCATTAGCATCTTCGGTGAAAACTGCTCCATTTAATAGTTCATCCAAAGATTCATGATATCCATTCGTCAGAAACTTTAAAGCTTTAACAACTCTTTTCGGAGTATCTTTTAACCCTTCTCTATCAGGATTTTCTCCTAATCCAATCAACAAAGTGCGTACAGCTTGTTTCATATCAGCTTCTGTTACAGTTGGTAATTCTTGCCGATATAAGGATGAAATGTCAGCGGTAGAATTTAGCTCTGGACGAATAGATAAAGTCATTTTTTTAGGTTAATGGGGATGATTTATGGGCAAAGTTAATAGTTTCATTTATAAACTATATCTATAAATAGCTATTAACTAAATTTGATTTGATGAATTTGAGAATTAATGAAGACTGTTAAACTAACTATAACAAACATTCGTTAAGTTTTGTATGAATCTCACTAGCTTCCAATTTTCTACCAATAAAAACTACCTGATTTTTAGGTTGATTAGGCCATTCGTCAGCGTGCAAAGTGTAACGAGGTCCACTGAGTTGAAAGATATGACGCAACTCACTATCACTAAACCATAAAATTCCTTTAGCACGAAATACGTTCTGAGGTATTTCTTCAGTCAAAAAATGCTCAAATTTATGGACATCAAATGGTTTATTACTTTGGAAAGAAATTGAAACAAACCCATCATTATCTAAATGATCGGAGTGATGATGATGATGTTCATGTTTATGGTCATGTTTATGTTTATGGTCATGGTCATGTTTATGTTCATGTTCATGTTTATGGTCATGTTTATGACGATCTTCATCATCAATGACAATATACTTATTTATTGGTGTTAAACTCACATCTAAGATCAATGGTAAAGCAACTTCACCATATTGAGTATGCAAAATTTTCGCTCCCCTTTTGACATCATGGATAAAATCTTCTAATTCTTGTATTTTTTCTGGCTTCACAAGGTCTATTTTATTGAGGAGAATAATATCTCCATAGGTAATCTGTCTTAAAGCTGCTTCACTATCGAAATGTTTTTCATCAAAGGCTTCAGCATCTACCACTGTAATAATTGAATCTAGGTTAGTTAAATCCCTCAATTCTGTTCCCAGAAAAGTTAAAATGATTGGTAAAGGATCAGCAACACCTGTAGTTTCAATAACTAGATAATCAATGCAATCTTCTCTTTCTAGAACTCGATAAACCGCATCAACTAAACCATCATTAATTGTACAACATATACAGCCATTAGTAAGTTCCATCATAGCTTCATCTACAGAAATTAGTAATTGACTATCAATGTTAATATCACCAAACTCATTGACGAGGACAGCGACTTTTAAATCTTGTTTGTTTTGAAGAATCTGATTTAAAAGCGTAGTTTTACCACTTCCTAAAAACCCTGTAATTATAGTTATTGGCATTCCGCGTTTGGGTATTTCAGGAATTGCATTTGTTGTGTTTAGAGTGATTGTATTCATGTCAAAAGTTTTTTACCTTCTGTATCTTAGTTAATCAGATAATGCTAACTGTTTTAATGCTGACTTTGTACTGTTTGGAGATAAGAAACAATTTCATTGAAACTCATCACCCCTAAATCTCCATTCTGTCTGGTTCTGACACTCAAAGTTTGGTTTTTGACCTCCTGCTTACCAATAACAATAACAACAGGAATTTTTTCTAATTCCGCTACCCGAATTTGCTTACCCAAACGCTCACCACTGCTATCTAATTCTACCCGAAAGCCATTTTTTTTGAGATTGGTGGCAACTGATTTTGCATATTCTCGGAAATCATCACTTACAGGCAACAATCGCAGTTGTACTGGTGCTAACCATAAAGGAAAATCACCTGCATAATTCTCGATTAAAATACCAAAAAAGCGTTCTAAAGATCCAAAAATAGCCCTATGAATCATGATTGGTCTTTGACGACTACCATCATTGGCAATATATTCCATGTCAAATCTTTCTGGCAAATTAAAATCTACCTGAATAGTTGAACACTGCCACATACGACCAATAGCATCTTGAATTTTAATATCTATTTTCGGTCCATAGAAAGCCCCACCACCAGCATCTACAGCATAATTCCAACCTTTAGTATTTAAAGCTTGTTCTAGGGCTGTGGTAGCTAATTCCCATACATGATCAGTTCCTACAAACTTATGGGGACGGGTAGAAAGATTGACCTCATATTGTTTAAAACCAAAGTCTGATAAAATCCGTTCTGTGAGTTCTAAAACTCCTAAAATTTCATCAGCAATTTGGTCAGGTAAACAAAAAATATGAGCGTCATCTTGAGTAAATCCCCTCACTCTCATTAACCCATGTAGTGACCCAGACCGTTCATAACGATAAACTGTCCCTAATTCTGCCCATCTTAATGGTAATTCTCGATAGGAATGGAGTTTATTTTTATAGGTGAGAACATGAAAAGGGCAATTCATGGGCTTAATCTGGTAAGCCTGATTTTCCACATCTATGGAGTCAAACATACTTTCTTGATAAAAGTCAAAATGACCCGATGTTTTCCATAAATCAAGATTGGCTATATGAGGTGTATACAGTAGTTCATAACCAGATTCAAGATGAGCTTTACGCCAATAATCTTCAATTATATAGCGCGCAGTTGCCCCTTTGGGATGCCAAAATACTAAACCACCACCCGCTGCTTCTTGAATACTAAATAAGTTGAGTTCCTGACCCAATTTTCTATGATCTCGAAGCAAAGCTGCTTCTGTTTGTTGGATAAAAGCCTCTAATTCTACTTTTGTTTGCCAAGCTGTACCATAAATTCGTTGTAGCTGAGGTTTAGTTTCATCACCTTGCCAATAAGCACCAGCCACATTTAACAGTTTAAAAGCATCAGCATCAATTTCACCAGTAAAATCAATATGTGGACCGGCACATAAGTCCCACCAATATTGATCCCCTAATTGAATTTCTGTGGCAAATAATGAAGCTTCTGAATTACCAGTTTCAGGAGTACCAATCAAGTAGCGGGTAATAATTTCTGATGCGGGTATATGTTCTAATATCTCTAGCTTGTAGGGTTCATTTAACTCCACAATCTCACCACGAATTTCTGCTCTTTCTACCTCTTCACGGATAATCGGTAAATTCGCTTTTATGATCCCTTTCATCTCGATTTCAATTTTTCCTAAGTCATCAGGGGTGATACTAACTGGACAATCAAAATCATAGTAAAATCCAGTGTCTGTGACAGGACCAATTGCTATCTTAGTGCCTGGAAATATCCGTTGTACGGACATGGCCATGATATGGGCGCAGGTGTGACGAATTCGTGTAAGTTTATCAGAGTTATGCGCTTTTAAACTATTTTGAGACTGGCTTAATAAACTGACCATAGCTAACAAAAATGATAACCGTTATCAAGTTAACACAAAAAAAGTCCGAATGTAAATGATTTTGTCATTTATTTGCCAAAAAATCTTTGCCACTTCCTGAACAGAACCTTAACTCAACATCAAAGCCACTTCTTTGGCAAAATAAGTTAAAATTAAATCAGCACCAGCCCGCTTCATACTGGTTAAAGTCTCTAAAATCACCTTTTTCTCATCAACCCAACCCTTTTGAGCAGCCGCTTTAATCATTGCATATTCACCACTAACATTATAAGCTGCAACTGGTAAATTTGTGGCTAATTTTACTTGACATATAATGTCTAAATAGGCCAAAGCTGGTTTCACCATGATAATATCCGCACCCTCAGCAATATCAAGTTTAACTTCTTTCAAAGCCTCTTTAGCGTTAGCCAGGTCCATTTGATAGGTTTTTTTGTCACCAAATTTGGGCGCGGAATCTAAAGCATCTCGAAATGGTCCATAATAGGCAGAAGCATATTTAGCCGAGTATGCTAAAATCCCCACATTTATATAACCTTCAGCGTCTAAAGCTTGACGAATTGCCCCAATTCTACCATCCATCATATCAGAAGGAGCAACAAAATCAGTTCCTGCTTCTGCTTGAGAAAGTGCCATTTTCACCAAAACTTCTATAGTGGGGTCATTGAGAATAATTCCATTTTCATCCACTAAACCATCATGACCATGGGTAGTAAAAGGGTCAAGAGCGACATCAGTAATGACAATTATTTCCGGGACTAGCTTTTTAATGGCTTTAACCGTTTCCTGTACTAATCCCTGCTGGTTGTAACTTTCCGAACCTGTTTCATCTTTGTCTTTTTCTGGAATTACCGGGAAAATTGCTACAGCATTAATTCCCAATTGTGACACTTCGGCAATTTCTTTCAGGAGTAAATCGAGAGAAAAACGATAACAACCGGGCATAGAAGATATCTCTACTTTTTCCCCTTCCCCCTCCATGACAAACACGGGATAGATCAGATCATCCACAGTTAAAATTGTTTCCCGTACCATCCTCCGTAGAGTTTCAGTACGACGCAGACGGCGGGGACGTTTAAGCAAGCTTTGAGACGACATAGAAAATTAACCAAAATGATAACCATTATTATAAATCATCCCGTTCACCCCACCACCAATTTGATTTTACAGCAAGTAGCTTTGAGTGAGGTACACTTTGTGCGGGCAAGATGCCCGCACCACAAGAGTTTTATCATTAATATCTGTACTTCATAAACGGATAACTGCTGTAATTTTCCTCCGTGTGTGGAGGGAATCTGCGCGAAACAAAAACCAGAATTCCCGATCAAAATCGGGAATTACCACTAAGGAACATCAATAGGAATCAAACCATTTTCCGGCACATAACTAGAAAAACAACCATCATCAGATAACACCAAAATTAACCGTAGAGGATAATCTGGAGGAACTTGCAAATCAGCCCAAGGTATTGCTATTTCTAGACAAGAATCTAAAGCAACTTGAGCGCGAGTAGCACGAGGATACCATAAATGATTGTCTCCTGCTGCTCGAAATTGCACCGACTGACTCAGTAAATTCACTTCTAAATGATGGTGAAATAGATAATTCAAGGGTGCTGTATCTGGTACTTCAGCTATAGGTATAGAACTATTCACCATTGTCCGCTCAGGATAATACCAGAATAGGTGTAAATCTGGTGGTATGTCCCGACCGGGAACAGCACCAGTTTTAAAATCTACCCGCACGTAAAAGTTTAAATGGTCTACACCATACCAAAGACGCTGAACGGTGCTACTACTGTGCATTGTTCCCCTCGCACCACCCACTTCTATGCGTCCGGCTCTATCCCAATCTTGCTCATCACCTTTACCATCTATATTAGGATGGATAAAGCCCTCTGGTTTGTGGTCTAAACGGGCTGCATGGATTTCTAGGGGACTGTGGAGATAGGGTGGTATAGGTTCATTTAAAGCCTTGTAAATACCGTGCAGATGTTCCCGAAATAATTGGTCAAAAATAGCATCTTGGTTAGAAGAATGGCCTTCTCCAAACCACCAAAACCAATCTGAACCCTCAGCAGCATATAATGCTTCCCAGGCTGCGGGGTTATTTTCTTCTGTAGCTTCTGGGTGATTTGCTAATACTTGTCTAGCTGCGGTGAGATAGTCCCAAGCGCGGTTTTTCACCGGGTCTCCTATCCAGGTGGTAAAATTACCGTCTACCCAAGAACCGCTATGGAGTTGTTCGCTTCTGATAGTTGCGGTGGGAGGGAACTGGTCAATAAATTCCGAAACTGTGACAAGTTTGATGTGGGGTTCATGACTCAAACTTTCATATAATGCTTCTAGGAAGTCTTTACCGTCATGGGGATAAAATTCCCAACAATTTTCCCCGTCTAGGGCAATTGTAACTAACCAAGGTTGATCATCGTCACTTTCTTTTTGTTGTTTAGCGATCGCTTGCAAATGTCCAATTAAATCCGCTGCCGCTTTCTTTGCCGGCATAGATCCATAGGTAAAACCAATTAAATCCGATAACCTATGATCACGAAAGACTATAGACACATCCCCAGCGGCAGTTTGCAGACGATAGGGACGATAAAGCAGTTTTGGTTTTTGCACATTTCCCACAGCGTCTCGATGAAAAAAGTGTTTTAATGACCAGCCTAAAACCGCTTCATCTGAGCAAATCCATTTAAAACCTTGTTTAATAATATACGGTAAAATTTCTGGACTAACGGACTGTTCCGAAGGCCACAAACCTCTAGGCTCTTGTCCAAATCTATCTATATATAAATCCCAGGATTTTTGTAAATGTCGAGGTATATCTTCTACCCACTGAAACCTCTGTTTAGGTAATGTCATCTGCGGCACTGCTACCCGTCCAGCGTTGGTATCAGCTAATAAAGGCAGAATTGGGTGAGTATAGGGAGTAGTGGTAACTTCTAGTTGACCACTTTTCTGCATTTTCCGATGTTGGGGAATAATTTGACTGAGAATTTGCCGCTGTTTAGAATAAATGCGCTGGCGATCGCCTAAACTAAAATTACGACCTTGTTCTAACCAAGCAGCAATTTCCGGGTCATGCCAAAACAAAGGATCAATCCAAGCCAAATTATGCCAAGCTAATAAATCACCATAATCTGACAATTTCCAGTTTGCTAAACACCAGCTTTGTCCCTGTTCCTGTCTTTGATAATATAATTCGGCATAACGAGGATGGGGATCAATCAAAGTATGATGGTTAGCATCAAAGAAATGTTGAATAATAAACTCTTTTTGTTCACGGGTCAACTGTTCCACAGCAGTCAAACTAGCAGTTAAATAGGGGTCAAAAGCTGTACCTGCAACATAATCTTCCAGTTGTAATATTAACGAAGGTACTAAATTTACCGTTTGGTGCAACTTAGGATACTTTTCTAACAATAATACTAAATCCAAATAATCCTTAGTTCCGTGTAAACGTACCCAAGGTAAGCGATACTGTTGACTAGTGACTAGAGAATTGCTATCTTCAGGGGATTTGTACAACGGTTGATGTTGGTGCCAGATAAATGCAACGTGCAGAGGATGAGACATAGTGTTGAAAATAGGGAATAGGGAACAGGGAACAGGGAATAGGGAATAGGGAATAGGGATATCTTACCCATTACCCATTACCCATTACCAGTAATTTAGATAACTTGTTCTACTTCAGATATCTCAGGAATCATTTCCTTGAGACGACGTTCAATACCCATTCTCAAAGTCATAGTCGAACTGGGACAAGAACCACAAGCACCCTGTAACCGGAGTTTAACAATTGGTCCATCTAATTCGATAATTTCTACGTTACCACCATCAGAAATGAGATAAGGGCGCATTTCATCTAATACAGTTTCTACATTTTCTAGCGTTAATTGCATTGTTCCTGTCCTACTTCTTGATAAATTGGTAATTATCCGATAGCGAAGCGTGGCGTAGCCATGTTGCTAATGATCTAGTTTAGGCTGGGAATGGATAATTGGTCAGTTGTCAGTTGTCAGTTGTTATATTTTTCTCCCCTACTCCTTGCCTGTTCCCTATTCTAGTAGCTGAATATGAGAATAAACAAACTCAGTAATTGATTGGGGAGTTTCAGTTTTTCCGTCTTCATACTCTGCTACTATCTGCTTTGTCAAAATGTAATAAGCACCAAATTTTTGATATGTATCCGTAAATTTGAGAATGCTATTAACATCACCTGTTTGCGAATTACGAAAAACTACATGATAAGCAGAAGGGATATAACCGCAGTCTGTAGCTAGAAAATCGTCATAATTCGTCTCCAAGGCCATACGACCCATAACCCGAACTTCTTGAT
>JBJUHT010000029.1:0-4487 GCA_046070105.1 Dolichospermum sp. | reverse complement strand
TCCAATATCAAAAGTTTATCCTTTTCTTCCCCCCGCTGCGGGGGGATTGAGGGGGGTGCGAGGAGGGGGCTTAATATGTACCTCATAAGAGCGGAAACCCCTGTAAAATATAATTAACTTAAACTAAATTTAGGTTTAGCTAATGACAATTACACTAATTTAACCAAAAACAAAAATTAAATTTCCTCTTGACTCAGCAGTGTCATGATAAAATCAGAATTAATGACATCCAAAGGCTCAAAAGGAGAATCAATAGGAAAAACCTGAATAGATAATTTAGTTTCCGTACTAGTAGCGCGAACAGCTTTTAAATAACAATCAGAAAATAGTTCTAAATAATAAGGTTTGAGACTAGGACTATCCGCCAATAAAGATTCAATTTGATAAAACTGTTCCCAAATTGTACTTACCCAACTAGAAGAACGTTTTTCAGATTGAAATTGATATTTAAGCAAGTGCATTAGTAAAACTATGAGTCGGTTTTTTAATTCACGTCGTTTTTCTTTCCCCATGTCCTCTATTTCTGCAATCAAATGCTCAAAATCAACTTGTTCTAGTTGGTGATTACGTAATAAATTAGCTGTAGTTTCTATCCACAAACAATAATCCTGATCATAAATATAACTACTTAAGAATGTAGATTGTAAATTGGTAGTCATAAGAGATAGCCTTATTTACGCCATTGTCTTACTATATCACATTCATCACAGGGATGTTATTCTCAAGTAAATTTATAAGTAATTACAATTAATATAAAAAACCGGGAAACAGTAACGTTTCCCAGTTTATTTCTGTAAAGGCATAGCCTAGCTATACCCTAATTTATTGCTGAAAAAGATTGAGAAAATTAAACCTTAGCAGCAGCCCTCATGACCAATTCACCCTTAGTATACTTAGCAGCATAATCTTCCAAAGAAACTTGCTTAATCTTGCTTGCATTACCAGCAGTACCAAACTGTTGATAACGGTCAGCGCAAACCTTCTGCATATATTTAATAGAAGGTTTGAGGAAGTGACGAGGATCAAATTCCTTGGGGTTAGCCGCCAAAGCTTCCCGTACAGCCGCAGTAATCGCTAAACGGTTATCAGTGTCAATATTTACCTTACGTACACCACTCTTAATACCTTTTTGAATTTCTTCTACAGGTACACCGTAGGTTTCAGGAATTTCGCCACCATATTGGTTAATTAGCGCCAACAAATCTTCAGGGACAGAAGAAGAACCGTGCATTACCAAATGGGTATTAGGTAAACGACGGTGAATTTCTTCAATGCGGCTAATAGCCAAAATTTCGCCAGTTGGTTTGCGGGTAAACTTATAAGCACCGTGACTAGTACCGATAGCTACAGCCAAAGCATCTACTTGAGTAGCTTCTACAAAGTCAACAGCTTCATCAGGATCAGTTAATAGTTGAGAATGGTCTAGTGTACCTTCAAAACCGTGACCGTCTTCAGCTTCACCAGCACCGGTTTCTAAAGAACCCAAACAACCTAGTTCACCTTCAACACTGACACCTAAAGAGTGAGCGACGTTGACAACTTCACTGGTAACTTTAACATTATATTCAAAGCTGGCAGGAGTTTTAGCATCAGCTTCCAAAGAACCATCCATCATTACACTGGTGAAGTTGTTCTTAATAGCTGAGTAGCAGGTAGAAGGAGCATTACCATGATCTTGGTGCATGACAATGGGAATCTGAGGATAGGTTTCTACCGCAGCTAAAATCAAGTGGCGGAGAAAATTTTCCCCTGCATAATTACGAGCACCGCGAGAAGCTTGTAAAATCACAGGACTGTCTGTTTCAGTCGCTGCTTTCATGATTGCCTGAATCTGCTCCAAGTTGTTAACATTGAAAGCGGGAATGCCATAACCGTGTTCAGCAGCGTGATCCAAAAGCAACCGCATAGGTACAAGCGCCATATATATTCCTCCTAATTTGGGTATCAGCCAGTCAGTTTAATAGAAGCGTAATCTTTATTTTAATGTAATTTTTACGCTAATCTTAATGTTTTTTTCAACTTATAAAAAATTATAGCTAGTAGTGGTTGCTTCTGTTGAAAAATTTTCCTGGATGATTTTCTCAAGCTATGTAATGTTTGTGTCAATCTAGGAACTAAGTGTTAGTCTGTGCATTTACCTGGCGATCCCATTTTACAGTAAATTAACTTTAAGTGATCGCATCTATGATTCAATAATTACCCATAATCTTCTGACCTGATTTTACTTTGTTTCATTAACTAGTCGTAAGACACTTTTATACAAAGGTTCAGCAACCCAAAATCCTGCTTTATTAATAAGATCATCTAACAGAGGTTTAACAGTAGAAATGAAACCTTGACTTTTGGCTTCTACTAAAACTCCTAAAATTCCGGTATAATGGAGATTGAGTTTAGCAGCAATTATGCGGCCACGACGTTCATCAATTAAAACTTGTTCTGCTTTCATTTCTAAGGCTAAAACTATAGCCTCTGCTTCTCCAGGATCAAGTTCACTGCTAAGTGCTTTAACCATAGTCCTATCTTCAACTGCACGGATTTGAATCCAAGTAAAAGTTTGTACTTCCTTTGCACCCGCTACGAGAAAATCAGGATCAGTTAATTCTTGATAAACGGCTTCAGGAATTAGAACTGTTCCGTAAAGCTGTTGTAATAAGTGAAGCTGGTTAATAGCTGCAAGATTATTAATGGGTGAAGTATCGCTGACAACAATCACAGTCTACCCATCTCCCGCAAATTCTTGATATCCTGTTCAAAATCCTCTACTCCGTAATGAATAGGGATTTGATAACTTGCGAGTAAATGTTGAAATGCTATACGATTCATACCAGCAAAACGACTAGCTTGAGCAAGAGTTAACTTTTCTTTTTGAAACAGCATAATCGCAATTTCTCGTTTCATTTCCTCTTCATTCATGCGAGTTGTGCTTAATATTTCATTAGGAATAACTACACTCATATTTATAATCCTCTGAACCATTACTATTATAATTCATTGCAAACATTATAGCGGTATACACTCGCATAAAATACAGTCATAACCCTCCTCCTCGCTTGCTTGCGGGGAGGGTGTTGGGGGTGGATTTTTTGTATTTCACTCAACCAATAACCGCTATAGATAAGCAGTGGCATTTTATGTAATATCGCATTTTACAGTAAATTAACTTTAAGCGATCGCATCTATAATTCAATACTTGTATTGATTTTTCATTAATGATGCTATGTTAAATTTTTTAAATGATTTGCGCTTTATTATACTATTTAATAGTTGTGTACACTTAGAAACTAAGTACAAGATTGTCTATTTGCCCAAGTTTGAGTGAAAAAACAACTCTTAATTAAAAATATCACTGACTTGAGACTCAAATTGACAAATCCACTCATAAATTTCAGTAAGAGTTGTTTTGGCATCTCTTTGAGGTTGCCATCCAGTAGCATTCATCACTTTCCGAGAATCTGTAATAAAGATCGGCACGTCACCAATTCTATTTTCGGGAATAGGGGTGATTGGAATCTGATTCCCAGTAATTTCTTCACAAAGCTGAGTTGTTTCAGAGAGTGACAGGGTGTTATTAACCCCACCACCGACGTTAAAAGTTTGCCCCTTTAAATCCTCTAGACTACAAATCTGGATGTCAATCAGGTCTAATAAATCTGCTATGTGTAAAAAGTCTCTAACTTGTTTACCAGTCCCCCCATAACCAATGTATTTTAAAGGTTTTTGAAAGTAGTGAAATGCCATCCACAAAGCAAACACACCTTGATCTACTTTGCCCATTTGCCAAGGACCAGTTAGGACTCCACAACGATTAATCAAAGTTCTGATTCCATAAGCATCAGCATATTCAGTAATTAGTAACTCCGAAGCGAGTTTAGTTGAGCCATAAAGAGAGCGGGCTTTATCTAAGGGAAATTCCTCAGAGATACCGTGATTTGATGCCCCTATTAAATGCTGTTGTTCTAAGAGTTGAAAGCGAGTTTCTGTTTCTGTAAAGTCCAAAGCATTGAGGTAAGCAATGGGATAAACCCGACTGGTAGAGAGAAAAATAAAATCCGCTTGAGTTTGTCGTGCTAATTCTAAGCAGTTAATTGTTCCTACTAAGTTAGTTTGTAGCACATAACCCGGAGAAGTATATCCAGCTAATACTGAAGGTTCAGCGGAGCATTCTAAAATCAAATCGGGTTGAAGTGCTATGGGATCTAAATCTTCTTGATTTCTAATATCACCATGAACAAACTGAATCCCCGCTTGTTTGAGTCTGGGTAAATTCAATTCTGAACCTCGTCGCTTTAAGTTATCTAAAGCGGTGATTTTACAGTCAGGATAGCGTTGAGCGAGTCCTATAGCCAATGCACTACCGACAAATCCTGCTCCACCTGTGATTAAAACCTTTTTATTCATGGGATTTACTTTTTATTAGTTAATCAAGTAATTTATTTGATAGAAAACTTATTTCTATTTTTGGTGCATACAAAAGAGAGTTGCTTGTT
>JBJUHT010000028.1:0-12802 GCA_046070105.1 Dolichospermum sp. | reverse complement strand
ATATTCCAGTTCAAATTTCTCAATTAAAGTTACAGCACTTTCTGGTGTTATGAGGTACACCACGGGCGGGCAAGATGCCCACCCCACAAGAGTTTTATTATTAAAATTTGTACCTCATAAGAGCGGAAACCCCTGTAATTTATATTAAATATATGCTCACTCACGCTGAATACGATAAGGACAATTGGAAAAATGACCCTTACTTTTAACCCCGAAAAATACAAACAACTCTTAACAGCTTATTTACCAAGAGTTATCAAAACAGAAGCGGAAAATGAACAAGCATTAGCTATTGCGGAAGATTTAATGCACAAAGAACGCACTAATGAAGAAAATGAATTATATCAATTATTGATACAGCAGATTCCATTGCTATGAGGTACAAATTTTAATAATAAAACTCTTGTGGGGTGGGCATCTTGCCCGCCCGTGGTGTACCTCATAACACCAGAAAGTGCTGTAACTTTAATTGAGAAATTTGAACTGGAATATTATGGGACTAATCAAGAAAATAATCCTCTATCTATGATATTATTTCTGTTAGAACAGTCTGATAAAACGATAGATGATTTACAAGAATTTTTAGGTTCGGAATTTTTGGTTAATAACATTTTAGATGGTCATGAGAAAATCACTTTAGAATTAGCAGTAAAGTTAGCATATTTTTTTCATGTTGAAGCAAGTATATTTCTGGTATGATTCTGACAATGGAAATTTCCACATCCCACGAACAACTTACAATTTACCAATGAACCATATAATGAAAACTACTGTCAAAAAACCGCCTTTGTGGGAACGTTTACGAGAAATTCGCTCTAAAATTGTTGCATCTGGTAAACCATTATTAAATGCAGATGAAATAGAAAAAGAATTAGCTGATCGTAGGGGTGGAATGTAACTATATTTTATATTTTTCAAATCTTCACAGACAATTTATCAATAACAATCCTGTAAATCCTATAATCCTGGTTATCCTGATTCAGACAAAAAAATTTTAACACTTCACCAGTAACCTACAAATAACAATCCTATACATTCATGAACACACCCAACAATCAAAATTTAAACTTAGATAAAATTACATACATAATAAATGGCTGTGCAATGAAAATACACCGAACTTTGGGAAATGGTTTTCAGGAGGTTATTTATCAAAGATGTATGGAAATTGAATTGCAAAAATCAGGTTTAGGTTTTGGAAGAGAGGTAGAACAAGCAATTTATTATAAGGGAATTGAAGTAGGAACAAGAAGGGCAGATTTTATAGTTGAAAATCAGGTTGTGGTGGAGTTGAAAGCGATAATTAATTTAGAAGATGTCCATTTAGCGCAAGCGAAAAATTATTTGGTAGCTTATAATTTTCCTGTGGGTTTATTGATTAATTTTGGTGCGTTAAAGTTGGAATATAAGAAGGTTTTTAATCCTAGATATCATGTTTAGGTTGTCTGAATCAGGATGTCCAGGATTATAGGATTTACAGGATGTGGTTGTTTATTTGAAGTGGGGATTTTGAGGATTTTTTTGTCTGAATCAGGATAACCAGGATTAAAGGATTTACAGGATGTGGTTGTTTGATTGTCTATGAGAAGTACAGATTTTAGGATGTTAGATAATAAATTATCCGTTAAATTATTTGTTGTTATTTGTTGACTGTTGGTGTAACTGTATCTTATAATATCTCACTTATAATATCTCAATATTCACAGACAATTCATCAATAACAATCCTGTACATCCTCAAATCCTGGACATCCTGATTCTGACAATTACAATTTCATTATCCTACCAACAACTTACAAATCACAATCCTGTAAATCCTAAAATCCTGGATATCCTGATTCAGACAATTACAATTTCACCATCCCACCAACAACCTACAAATTACCAAGGAACCATACAAACTGTAGGTTGGGTAGAACACAGTGAAACCCAACAAATTAATCATCATCTATATTATTGTGAAAGTTTTGGGTTTTCTCAGCTAAAGGTAAAAGATGAGCGATCGCACTAATCCCCAAACCAAGAACTACCAATACCAATACCCAAACCAAAAATCGCAGCTAAAATACCAACACCGACTACAACTCCTGCTGCATTCTTCAGATGTTCACCAAGTTTTTCAGCATTAAATTTATCTGCATCCGCTTTATTTTTAATCTCTTGAATTTGCTGTGCAGTTTTTTTATTAATAGTTGGGTTTAAAAATGCTCCTAAGCACACCAATAAACAAAAGCCAGACCAAAGCCATCCTATTACACCAAATGGTAATCCAAAACAAGCAATGAATAGCAAGAAAATAGAAGTTTTTACTTTATCTTCCAGTGTTAACCCTTCCAAATCTTTTTTTGTATATCTATCCCAATCTTCTTTGTTATACCCTAGTGCCTGTAATTGGTTTTTGACAGATAGATCGACTTGTCTCAGACTTTTATCATATTCTGCTTCAATCTTTTTTCTAAGTTTTTCGAGTCTCCCAGCCACTTGTTGCATTTTTTCAGGATCAAACAGAGTGAGGTCATTATTAACTGTAGTTCTCTGAGATGTAACCTCCTGAGACGAAGCCACATCAGAATAACGACTCATATCATATTTCTGTCTTTCTTCTGGATTACTCAGTGTAGAATAGGCTTCATTAAGCTGTTTAAATCTTTCTTCTATATATTTACGAGCTTTTTCGGGAGTTCCGGGAGGCATTTTATCAGGGTGATATTCCTTACATAAAACTCGATAAGCAGCTTTAATCTCCTGAAAGGTTGCATCTGGACTAACTTCCAGAAGTTTATAGTAGTCTTCATTGTCTTGCATACTCGTCTATGGCTGATAGCTAAATATATGTAATGTATAATTTAACATATAAAAAGTTGTATTATAGTTATATATCAAGTCAATAGAGTGCGTTAGCGTCAACGTAACGCACGTTATCCCACAATCAAAACGGTGCGTTACATTTTATTAACACACCCTACAAACTTTAGCTTTCAATTAATTAATATGTTACATCAACAACATAAAAAGTAAACGTATAATTTTTAGTTCTCCCATTTATTTCAAGTGGCATAAAGACACTAAATGAACTTCCTTTGTAGACTTTTGCTGCTTCTCCTTCTGGAAACATGGGTTTTTCTGTCCATCCACCATATTTTCCTGAAACGTAACTAATATTATTGCTAGGAAATATAATGTCTTGAATTTTTGCAGTTGGTGGAATTATTGTGGGAGTCTGGAATTCGTTACGATTCACATATTTAACTCCTTGGTGAATTACTTTCTCAGCATTACCTAAAGTATCTATATAGGATACTTGGTTCCAATCTATTTTGATAGGATTTTTTGTTTTATTATTAAGTACAAAACCCAATTTATCCTCACTGAATATCCAACTAATTTTAATGTACTTGTCTTCAAAATTTAAATCTTTATTTAATACTGGTTTTGTCATATTAATGCGATATTTCGCACCAAAATTACCATTAACAAATTTAACTTCGTACTTCTTTGCTTTTTTAATTTCTTCTTGTAAAAAATATAATTGCTTGAAGGGACCAATTGTTGTAGTTTCACCTCTTTTCAATCTGTCAACAGAAAATGTAGTTTTGGAAATAATCTCATTTTTTTCACTATAGAGAATAAGTTCAAATTTAGCAGTAATCCAATCTTTATTTGTGTTGTTAGTGATACTACCATTAATGTAAGGTATTATACCTGCTTCAATATAAAATATAAAATTGTTAAATATAAATTTGCCATTGTTAGCAGAAATAGAAGTATTTATCGGAGTTCCTATATCTATTACTTGTGCGAATGCTATTTTACTTTGCGTCACAGTAGTTATCAAAATAGACATAAAGCTCACAAGTATGCCTGTTTTTAATTTAATCATCGTTCTTTATTGTTAAGGTTATTTTTTTAATCATATCATAGTATAAATAGGTATGTAAATACTTATATTGAGTCCGTAGGTTGCATTATCATCAGCGTAACGCACCTTATCCCACAATGAAAAAGGTGCGTTACATTTCATTAACGCACCCTACAATTAACTAACTATAAGCCTCCATCGGTAAACAAGAACAAACAAAATTCCTATCCCCAAAAGCAGCATCTATTCTCCCCACACTTGGCCAGAACTTATATTCCTTACTCCAACTCGCAGGATAAGCAGCTTGTTCACGAGAATAACCATGTTTCCACTCACCAACAATCAAACTTTCCGCAGTGTGAGGGGCATTTTTTAAAAGATTATCGTGAATGTCCATTGTACCAGATTCAATTGCCGCAACTTCCTCACGAATCGCAATCAAAGCATCACAAAATCTATCTAATTCCTGTTTAGATTCACTTTCCGTTGGTTCTACCATAATTGTCCCAGCAACAGGCCAAGAAACAGTAGGTGCATGAAAACCATAATCCATTAACCGCTTCGCAACATCATCAATTTCAATCTGCGCTGATTTCTTCAAACTTCGCAAATCTAAAATACATTCATGTGCTACTAAACCATTTTTTCCCTGATACAAAACTGGATAATATGACTCTAATTTCTTAGCCATGTAATTAGCATTCAAAATGGCGATTTTGGTTGCTTCCGTCAACCCATCTGCACCCATCATGATAATATACATCCAAGAAATCACCAAGATACTCGCACTACCCCAAGGTGCAGCAGAAACAGCACCAGTGAATTTTGGATTTTGGATTTTGGATTTTGGATTATTTTCCTGTATTGTCGTCACAAAATGTCCAGGTAAAAAGGGTACAAGATGACAAGCAACACCAATGGGACCCATTCCTGGACCACCACCACCATGGGGAATACAGAAGGTTTTGTGTAAGTTCAAATGACAGACATCTGCACCAATATCACCAGGACGACAAATACCCACCTGAGCATTCATATTAGCGCCGTCCATGTAAACTTGTCCACCGTGAGAATGAATTACTGCACAAATTTCTTGAATTGCTTCTTCAAATACGCCATGGGTTGATGGATATGTCACCATTAAAGCTGCTAATTCATGACTATGTTTTTCAGCTTTGGCTTTTAAATCCTCAACATCAATATTACCATGATCATCACAATTTACTCCCACAACTTTCATCCCACACATTACCGCACTCGCAGGATTTGTACCATGTGCAGATTGGGGAATTAAACAAACGTTTCTGTGTCCTTCTCCCCGACTTTGATGATATTCATGAATTACTAAAAGTCCCGCATATTCTCCTTGAGAACCTGCATTGGGTTGTAAAGAAATTCCTGCAAAACCTGTAATTTCTGATAACCATGCTTCTAGTTGTTGAAACAAGATTTGATAACCTCTGGTTTGGTTAATTGGTGCGAAAGGATGTATCTTTCCAAATTCTGGCCAGGTTACGGGAATCATTTCGGAAGTTGCGTTTAATTTCATAGTACATGAACCCAAAGGAATCATCGAAGTTGTTAATGATAAGTCCTTGGTTTCTAGTTGATGTAAATATCTCAATAATTCCGTTTCTGAGTGGTATTTATTAAATACTGGATGGGTAAGATATTTACTTTCTCGTGATAATAGGTAATGAGTAATGGGTAATTGGTAATTGGTAAGAGAATTAAGTTCTGTTTCACTGAAAGGTAAGTTATCTGTACCTGCGAAAATTTGCCAAATATCAATTAAATCTGTTTCTGTGGTAGTTTCATCTAAGGAAATTCCCACATGAGAATTATCAAAAATTCTCAAGTTGATATTTCTCTCATTCGCAGCGTCGAGAATTGCTGCTAATTTGGTATTTTCTAATTCTACCCGCAAGGTATCAAAGAAGTTTTCCGAAGTGATTTTATAACCTAACTTTTTCAGTCCTGCGGCTAAGGTTGCGGTAAGTTTATGAATAGTTTCCGCAATTCCCCTTAAACCATTAGGTCCATGATAAACTGCATACATACTCGCCATCACTGCCAATAAAACTTGGGCTGTGCAGATATTACTGGTGGCTTTATCTCTGCGGATATGCTGCTCACGGGTTTGTAAGGCTAAACGGTAGGCAGGTTTACCATGAATATCTTTTGATACACCAACAATGCGCCCTGGAACTAAGCGTTTATACTCTTCCTTGGTGGCAAAATAAGCAGCGTGTGGTCCCCCAAAGCCCAAGGGAATACCGAAGCGTTGGGTACTTCCTACGGCAATATCAGCCCCTAATTGACCGGGAGGTGTGAGTAATGTTAAACTTAAAGGATCTGCGGCTATTGTCACCAATGCACCCTGAGCATGGGACTTTTCTATAAAGTTGCGGTAGTCGTAAATTGTACCATCAGTTGCGGGATATTGCAGAACTGCACCAAAGATAGTTTCGGTAAAATCAAAGGTTTGATGATCACCGATAATGATGTTTATGCCTAGAGGTTTGGCGTGTGTTTGCAAGACATCAATGGTTTGCGGATGACATTCACGGGATACAAAGTAATTATGAGATTTGTTTTTGCACACACCATAACTCATACTCATTGCTTCTGCGGCTGCTGTCGCTTCATCAAGTAAAGAAGCATTAGCAATTTCTAAAGCTGTTAAGTCAATGATCATGGTTTGGAAATTTAACAACGCTTCTAAACGTCCTTGGGCAATTTCTGACTGATAAGGGGTGTATGCTGTGTACCAACCGGGATTTTCTAAGATGTTGCGTTGAATGACCGCCGGGGTGATACAGTCATAATACCCCATGCCGATAAATGAGCGATAAACCTGATTTTTATCAGCTATTTGCTTCAATTTGGCCAATGCTGCATATTCGCTTTGTGCTGCTGGTAATTTCAACTCTTGCTGAAAACGAATTGCCTGTGGTACTGTTTTATCAATTAAGTCATCAAGATTGGAAATGCCTAATGTATCAAGCATTTGCTCAATATCATCAGGGTTTGGTCCAATGTGTCTTTGTGTAAAGTTACCCAATTTTTGATTAGTTTGGGGTTGAGTACCAGTAAAATTGTCTACCACAAATTGTTCTCCAAAGAGTTATATTTTCATATATTGTAATGATTACTTTTGGATATGAGGATTTTTCTGAGATATTAATTTTTAGCAAAAATCTACAAGTTAGGTGAGGTGCGGGTTGAATTTGTGAGTTGGTATTGTTTCCATTTTTCCTGTTGTCGTTTTCTTTTATCTGGTGTTAAACTGTGGAAACAGTGGGGACAAGAAATTCCCGCTTCATATTCAGATGATAATTTATCTTCGTCGGAAATGGGGTTGCCACAACAAAAGCATAATTCATAACTTCCCGGTTTTAAGCCATGACGGACAGCAACTCTTTCGTCAAAAACAAAACATTCTCCTTCCCATAAACTTTCTTCCTGGGGGACTTCTTCTAAATATTTGAGAATGCCCCCTTTGAGGTGATAAACTTCTGCAAAGCCCTGAGAAAGTAAATAAGATGATGCTTTTTCACAGCGAATACCTCCAGTGCAAAATAAAGCCACTTTTTGATGTTTACTGGTATCAAGATGCTTTTCTACATATTCGGGAAAATCTCGGAATGTCTGAGTTTGGGGATTTTCAGCAACCTTAAAAGTCCCAATCGTGACCTCGTAATCGTTGCGAGTATCAATAACAGTGACTTCCGGGTCAGAAATTAAATCATTCCATTCTTGAGGTGTGACATAAGTTCCCACGTTTTCATTCGGGTTAACTTCTGGTATTCCCAAAGTCACAATTTCTTTTTTTAAGCGGATTTTCAGCCGCTCAAAAGGGGGAATTTCGGCATAAGATTCTTTATATTCTAAATCTCTAAACCGCGAGTCATGACGGAGAAAGGCTAAAACCGTATCAATTCCCTGACGAGAACCAGCAATTGTACCATTAATTCCTTCGGGAGCGAGTAATATAGTTCCTTTGATATCCTGTAACTGACAACAATTTAATAAGGGTGTTTGCAGTTGGTTATAATCAGGTAAACTAACAAACTTATACAATGCAGCAACAACTAAAAAATTTTCTTGGTTCATGGTCTTGACAAAATAATAATAAGAGTTTACGATAGTGTAGTTATAAAATAGCACTTTCTTTATTAAAAACAGGGCTTGGGGGTTTAGCTCAGTTGGTAGAGCGCCTGCTTTGCAAGCAGGATGTCAGCGGTTCGAGTCCGCTAACCTCCATTTATTTGCGAAATATGTAAATATGTCTCACGCAAAGGCGCAAAGGCGCAAAGATTCAAGGTTGATAGATTGCGTGGCGTAGTCATATTTTCCGGTTTCATATTTTAATTCAGCAAGCCCTATTATGTTTAAATATTAGCGAAAGGTTATTTGCTGGCATGGGGTGAGTTTGGTGCAATATCAGATTTTGTGCTTCAGCAGATTTAATCACATCCTCTAAATTACGAACTCCCCAAGCTGGATCTTGTGCTTGTAAAGACTCGTCAAAAGCAGTGTTACTGGGTGCTGTATGTTCTCCATTTTGTTTATAGGGACCATATAGATAGAGTATACCACCAGGTGGCAAAATCCGTCCAGCCCCTGCCATTAGTCCTAAACAAGCAGACCAAGGAGAAATATGAATCATGTTAATGTTTACTATAGCAGAAATCGGTGGTTCTGGCAATGGCTGTTTTTCTACAGGCCATATTGGTGAATTGGCATCTAAATCTAGCGGTGGTTTAAGATGATCACAGGGGAGATATTCAGACCATGCTCTAATACTAGCACGCAGTTCTGGGTTGGGGTCAGATGGTAGCCATTGCCGGGGTGCTAAGTGTTGGGAAAAAAATACAGCGTGTTCACCTGTGCCGCTGGCTACTTCGAGTATTGTCCCATTTTGAGGTAATATCTGTAAAAGTACCTCTAGAATGGGTTCGCGGTTGCGCTGGGTTGCAGGGGCAAATTTCCGCCAGTCTGGTGTCATAATTAAATGGGGGGGTGTTTAAGAAATATGGAGCGAAGATAATATGGTAATATAGATGTGGTTATATAGATGCGATACTAAGTGGGAACGCTACTACACCACAGGAGAACAACTTGCCTAAATCTATTCATTCTACCCAACCTCCGCTCAAGTTTATTCCCCAATTTCATAATCCATTGGTTGTAAAAATTGTATCTTTGTTTTTGCCCTTGATTTTGCGGGTAAGAACTAGACCTTGGCTACCTGCGGGTATTGTGAACATTCAAGCTAAAAATGCCGAAGCCCTAGCTGAATTATACCATGAATTTCAGGCTGGTAAAGTCCGATTTTTAATTGCTTTTCGTCACCCGGAGGTAGAAGATCCTCTATCTATGTCATATTTGTTATCACGGATTGTCCCTAAAGTGGCGCGAAAAAAAGGTATTAAGCTCAAATATCCACTTCACAGCTATTTTATGTATGAACGGGGGATGACAATCTGGGCAGGAAATTGGTTAGGATGGTTATTTTCTAGACTTGGTGGTATACCTATTCGTAGGGGTAAACGCATAGACAGGACGGCTATTAGTAAGGCAAGAGAATTATTTATAACCGCAGAGATGCCCATAGCGATCGCTCCTGAAGGTGGTACAAATGGACACAGCAGTATAGTCAGTCCCTTAGAACCTGGTGTAGCCCAGTTGGGTTTTTGGTGTGTGGAAGATCTCAAAAAAGCTAACCGTGAAGAACAGGTTTTTATTATTCCCATTGGGATTAAATATAACTATATTAAACCACCTTGGAAAAGAATAGATTGGCTATTATCTAAATTAGAACTTGATAGCGGTTTACCTGTTAGGAAAACTAGTGAAATTGGCCAGGAAAGGGAAGAAATCTTATATCAGCGGGTGGTGAGTTTATCTGAATATCTAATTTCGGAAATGGAGGAATTTTATCGGCGTTTTTATCATCAAGAATTTCCAGAAATTATAACTTCCGAAATTCCCAAAAATGAAATTTTAATTACTAGATTACACCGATTGATGGATACAGCTTTAAAAATTGCAGAACAGTATTTTAATATCCAACCTCAAGGTAATTTTATTGATAGATGTCGCCGTTTAGAAGATGCTGGTTGGAATTATATTTATCGGGATGATATCGCTGATATTCAAAGTTTATCACCTTTCCAACGTGGTCTAGCTGATTGGGTAGCCCAAGAATCAGATTTGAAAATGCAACATATGAGAATTGCTGAAAGTTTCGTCGCGGTTACTGCTAATTATATTCTAGAAAAACCAACCCCAGAAAGATTTGCAGAAACGATTTTATTAATGTTTGATATGTTGTCTCGCATTAAAGATTCTACCTTACCAGGCAGGCCGCGTTTAGGTTGGAAACAAGCCATGATTTCTGTCGGTGAAGCGATTAATATTAATGAAAGATGGGAAAATTGTCAAGGGAATAAACAAGCTTTAAGAAAGGGTGTAAGTGATTTGACCCAGGATTTACAGATGATTTTGGAGGGGTTAATTCAGGATTAGTTTCTCCCTCCAGACGCAGTAGACCTGTAGCGGGCAAGATGCCCGCACCACAAGGGTTTGATTAATTTCCTCACATTCCATTACCGCAGATATCGCAGATGCCCTCAACTGTTACTCCATACCTTTCTACTGTTAACCCCTCCCGCAGTTGACTAATATCAATACTGGGGAAAACATTCCAGTTAATGTCTTCAATCGCACCACAGCAGGTACAGCGAAAATGATGATGGGGCGCTACATTGGCATCATAACGAGATATTCCCTCTTGTAATAGCACCTCTCGCACTAAACCCGCTTCACGCAGTGCTTGCAGTGCTGCGTACACCGTAGCTTGGGAGGAAGTCGGTGCTTCCTGGTTTAAGTCTCTCAAAATTTGATCAACTGTAGGATGATCTTCCCTTGCTAATAGGTTGGCATAAACCCCAAATCTTTGGGGTGTGACTCTCAACCCTCTGCTTTTCAGGGTTTTGATAATATCATTAGCTTTTTGCTGCATAGGATTTACTTGATTAAATAAAGATATAAACCCCTATTATAACTTTTACTTTCTCAGAATTAAAATCTTTTTAAAAATACATTATAAAATAAGTATTTATAACTATTGACAAATTCCTAAATCAGAATTATTCTGATTTATAAGCTAAAGACACGAGTTAAGATTTTCTATCTAAAAAAGAGGTATTTATGACTGCTATTACTCACGTTCCAAATGTAGTATTCAAGACTCGTGTTCGGGATGAATCTGTACCGGGACCCAATCCTTACCGTTGGCAAGATGTAACTACTCAAGAGATTTTCGGTGGTAAAAAAGTAGTATTATTTGCCCTTCCTGGTGCGTTCACCCCCACCTGTTCTTCCACCCATTTACCTCGCTATGAAGAACTCTTTACAGAATTTAAAGCGCAAGGTGTTGATCAGATCATTTGTTTGTCAGTTAATGACGCATTTGTGATGTTCCAATGGGGTAAACAACAAGGTGCTAAAAATATCTTTTTGTTACCCGATGGTAGTGGAGAATTTACCCGGAAAATGGGAATGTTAGTTGATAAATCTAACATCGGTTTTGGAATGCGTTCTTGGCGTTATGCAATGGTTGTTAATAACGGCGAAATTGAAAAAATGTTCGTTGAACCTGGTTTTGAAGACAACTGTGGTAGTGACCCCTTTGAAGTATCTGATGCTGATACTGTTCTTGCTTACCTCAAAGGTGTGCAACGTCCTGCTGAAGTTGCACCTCGGTTAGCATTTGTTGGTTAATTAGTAAAGTTAGAAATTTCTAACTGGCGATAGAAGTTGATAGTTTTTAATTTATCTAAAGCGAAGGAAGTTACTCAAGTAAACTTCCTTTGCTTTTTTTGTTTTCATAGACAAAATACCCTTAATTCTGTCCAATAAATTAGCTGAAAATCATCTGTTTTGTCAGATACTATTCCAAAATATAAGTAGGGGATAAATTGATAGTTTTATTCCAGGGAATAAAGTATTTGAGGAGGTAAACCAATAGTGAAAATCATAATTTCCGAATTAGAAAAGATGATTTCAGAACCGATTCTGGATGAACTAACACCTTGGGAAATCAAAAATATCAACGGTGGTTACATGACCAGAAGAGAAATGGCACGATATAACATGACAAACAATACTAATACTACTAATGCTACTGATTTTTCCACCATGATCAAAGAAATAAACAGTAGTATAGCGCAATGGAAAATAACCCTGCAAGATACAACAGATAGTCTAGGAGTTAACTTTAATCTTTAAAGGATGCTCTTGGAAATTGAATATTTTTCTTGCTTGCGTGTATTTTCAGGTATTTTATCTGAAAATACACGATTTTTTAGGGACAGAAGTAGCACTAGTAACTTGACTATTAATAAAGGACAAAATTCATATATTTGGGTCTTTTTTACTAGGTTAAAAGCCTTGATTTTTATATTTTTTTTAAATAAAAATAGGGGTAACAGTTAAGAAAACAGAAACTTAACTGACTCACAAGTCTCATTTACAAAAACAAGGAAGTTATGGCAAGTATTACTCTTTCCCAATTAAATGTAACTGGTTCTGAATTATTCCAAGATTCTGAAAGCTATCTTGATGACCTCAATGATGCAAGTTCTGTAGCTGTACATGGTGGTGGTAGTAGTTATAATAGCGGTTTTGGGGAATATGGCGATTTTGGTGTGAAATACCTTGAATACTTAGTTGGTGGCTATGCGATCGCTAGTATTAAGAATATAGCTCAATCTTTTAGTCATAGCTACTCCGCTAGTACTGCTTCCCACCATTAATAATAATTTTCTAGCTTTGTAATTCACCACAAAGCTGAATATATACAGCACTTACCGATGTTATGAGGTACAAGATCACCCCACCCCCAACCCCCTCCCCGCAAGCAGGGAGGTGGCTA
>JBJUHT010000027.1:0-35195 GCA_046070105.1 Dolichospermum sp. | reverse complement strand
GTTATGAGCAGGAATGACAATAGAGAAAACTTTAATTCTTGTTAAATTGTCTGATTGAGAGTGTTTTGGGTGAGAAGATTTATTTTCTAGTCCAGGAGCTAATCCTTCAGGATAATATATTTTTGTAGTAAATTGTGTTTTATCAGATTGAACTGGGGTTTTAAATACTAAGCGATCGCTAATCAAATAGTTAATAACTGCACTTAATAATACACCTACTAAGGTATTAATGGCGTAATTAACTCCTAACCTATCTAAAAAAGGAAAGACAATGAGAATCCGAGTAATTACAGCAGCACCGGCGGACAGATGATAAAGGGGAATTTGTCGCCATAATACTTCTCTTATTGTCCAAACACCTCCCGGCCACACCCAAATCCGGTAGATGAAAAAACTTGCTAACAGCGATAATTCGATTGATACTGCATTAGCGACATTGCGTAAAGCAGGTGTGTTAAATCCTAGTAACTCAATCAGACCAAATATCAGCAATAAATTGATGACTGCTGCGACACCACCACCGATAAGAAACTTAAAAACTTTTTGCCGAAATAGCTTTTTCAACATGACAAACAAATCCAAAAAATATAAAATGGGATATTTAGCTCCATCGGCTGATATTTTCGGTAAAAATTTCTTGCAAAATATCTGTCACTGTATAGGTTAAATCCCAATTAGGATAGTGATTTTTGAATTTCTGAATATCACTAATCCACCAAATATGATCGCCAATTCGATTGGATTCTTCATAGCTCCAGGTTAACTTTTTATCAGCGATAAGTTCACAATGCCCAATTGCTTCTAACATCGAGCAATTACTAAAACGACTACCGCCAATATTATAAACTTCAGCCACACGCGGGGCTTGATAAAAGTGGTAGAAAGCATTAACTAAATCATAACTGTGGATATTATCACGAACCTGCTTGCCCTGATAGCCATATACTTGGTAAGGCTGCCCAGTCATGGTACATTTCATCAAGTAAGATAAAAAGCCATGCAGTTTAGTACCTGAATGACCAGGACCAGTTAAACATCCTCCCCGAAAACAGGCTGTTTTTATGTTAAAGTAACGCCCATATTCCTGTACTAAGATATCTGCCGCTACTTTAGAAGCTCCAAATAGCGAGTGTTTGCAGTTATCAATACTCATGCTTTCATCAATACCCTGATTATAGGGATGTCCTGGTGCAATTTCCCAGCGCAGTTCTTGTTCAATTAATGGTAGTAAATTTGGAGTATCGCCATAGACTTTATTCGTAGAGCAAAAGATAAATACGGCTTCTGGACAATGTTGACGGGTATTCTCTAATAACACCAATGTACCATTGGCATTAACTGTAAAATCAGTGTAAGGGTCTTTAGCTGCCCAATCGTGGGAAGGTTGAGCCGCAGTATGAATAATTAGACTTATATCTTGACTATAGGTTTGAAATATTTGGGAGATTCCCTCGTGATCACGAATATCAACATTATGATGGATATATTTATCACTATAATCCTGTAAAAGGCGATCGCGGTTCCATTCTGTTGACGCATCCTCACCAAAAAAAACCTGCCGCATATTGTTGTCAATTCCAACAACTGTAAAACCGCGATCAGCAAAAAACCTGACTGATTCAGAACCAATGAGTCCAGCAGCCCCTGTTACCAAAATAATACTCATACAAACAAATTTGATGCTAGTAACTTATAAGTAATTTTCACTAAAGAAATACATTACCACATAGCCTACTTTTAGTAAATTGCTTGTATATTAATTTTTACAAATATTTACAAATAAAATCTCCATGGATAAACCCACCATAGAAATACTATAGTGGGTGAAATCAACAAATGCAGTTATGTTAATTTTCAAATACAGCAATTATGCCAGCCATTCCAGAACAGCTTCATCTTTGGTATTAGTATGACGAGAAGGTGTTTCCCGCTCAAACTTCATGTGAATAGAACGAGATTGCTCACCATCAGCCGCAATAGCTAGAATTGGGTAGTCAATTAAACCATCTTGGAAAGACATTTGGAAGCGGAATGTACCATCCGCATTGAGTTTAATGGGACGACCAGCAATAGTGACATTTGCATCAGGTTCCGTTGCACCGTAAACAATCAATTCAGCATCAGCAACTAACCAGAATTTCCGGGGACGCGCAGGAACAGCACCAGCGGAGAAACCGGACATTCCCACACCAGACATATTTAAACCAGATACGTTAGGAACAGCCCACATACCCACACCAGATGGGAAAACGTAGGAACTGAGAGCTTGTTCTGGAGCAGCAGAACCGGGGACGTGCTGCATAGAACCGAATAGAGAACCCGCAACTCGTTGAGCTTCAGCGGATTCTGCTAGACCAAAGATTTGTTCGTAAATCGGGTTTCCTTCACCTCCAGCAGCAACAGTTGGTAATTTCTTAGATGGGGGAACTAGTTCATAGAAGGTCTTAGCACGTAAGTCTTCTTCAAAGTCTACAGTGATAAAGACATCTTCAATCCAATCGGCAGGATAGACGGGAGGAATATGTACTCTAGCAGAACGAGCTAATACTAACCAACCACCATCAGCGGTGCGATAACCTACATCTATCACATAATCGCGATCGCTCACGGGAATCGGCAAGTACCATTCTCTCGCTAGTTCATCTGCCGGGTATTCTTGCAAGCTGTGAGGACTTTGGTAATCTAGATCAACATCAGTGACATCATAAATCCGTAGAGCTAGGGTCTGTCCACCTTGACGACGCAGTTCTTCTTTATGGTCGTTAGGAATATCCCAATAAGTATAGGCCCATTGAGGATCACGAGGTAGTAATACTATCCGGCTTTCACCATAACCTGCAGGTAAATCCCCTAGTGCTTCATCAACATCAGCAAGAGAACCACCAGTACGATCTTCTTGGCCTAATTCAAATTTTGTTGCTTCCACGGTTTCTTGTGCCTCCTGAGTGTGAGATGAACTGAGTGAGAATTTGCTACGCTGAACATCTTGAATTGATGTTAATAACTGCGATTTACGCATTCTGCTATAGCGAGATATGGAATATTCACTGGCGACTTTCCGTAATTGCCGTAGTGTCATCTCTTCTAGCGGTGGGCGTTCTTTTGCCATTAATTTGGACTCCAGTAGTTTGAAAGGTAAGTTTTTCCGGGTTAAAATAGAGTTTGATAAAATATCATCTACCCAGATTTTTTTATTACTGACTCCTGGACAAAACCCCAGTTTTAAATTTGTTTACTGTCTGTTTTTTTTATTAAAATCCCAACTTTTTTAAATTCCTAGTTTGAGAATTGCAAAGAGTTGTTAAGTAAATATTAACCAGTAAAACTATCCAGGAATCAAGGGGTCTAAATATGAATTTTATCCGATTTCACGTATTTATCAGTTCTTTGGGGATCGTTTTGTCATCAAACCTTAATATATTGCTCTTGACAAGGGAATTATTGTCAAGATTTCATAACATTTTAGGCAAAGGAGAATATTTATAAGAGTTGACAGGGAACAGGGAACAGGGAACAGGGAACAGGGAACAGAGGACAGGGAACAGGGAACAGAGGACAGGGAACAGGGAACAGAAGACCACTAACCATTGACCACTAACCACAGACCACTAACAACTAACAACTAACCACAGACCACTAACCACTAACAACTAACAACTAACAACTAACCACTAACCACTGACCACTAACCACTGACCACTAACAACTAACCACTGACAACTAACCACTGACAACTAACAACTAACCACTAACAACTAACCACTAACCACTGACCACTAACCACTAACCACTAACCACTAACAACTAACAACTAACCACTAACCACTGACCACTGACCACTGACCACTGACCACTGACAACTAACCACTAACCACTGACCACTGACCACTGACAACTAACAACTAACAACTAACCACTAACCACTGACAACTATCTAATTACGAAAACGTTTCAATTACTGACATACCCTGAATTAACCATTTACCTTCTTTATGAACCAAATCATAGCGAACACGCAACTTTTCACGAGAAGACTTTTTTTGTCGGCTATTTTCATAGAAATAAGTAACTTCTTGTACCGTAGCGTCTACAGACACATAATTTTTATCTGTGCCTTTTTTAAACACAGATTCCACTTTTACATCATGTTTATATCGACGATAGCGTTTATCTGCTTGTTCTTGCTGGGATAATAAACGCCATTGCGATAAAACCTGACCTGTTAAAATTTCATTTAAACCATCAAGATCATGATTTTCCCCTAAAGCTGCTGCTTTAGCAGATAACCAAGTTTCAATTACTTCCTTAGCTGTCCTATTTGTGAGTTCTTTGTCCTTTAATTTAGGTTGACTATTGGTGTCAGGAATGGTTATCGCTGGTTGATTTAGTTCTATTGCTAACTGTTCTCCCTCCAATGACGGGTGGGAAAAAAAGATATTTTTTACCAATTCCACAGTTGTTGATACTAACAACGAAAAAACTACTACTCCCCCCAGTGAGAAGAACACCATCCAAACTAAGCGTGTTTTCGGATCTAGGTGACTCAAGAAATTAGTTGGAGACCGTAAAAAACGTTGTGGAATATTATTAACGCTAGGTTTGCGTCGTTTGCGCTTTGGCGGTTGGTGATTTGTCCCTACCTGAGCAGTGTTATTACTTGGATTTGATTTTCTGGTATAACTATTTGTTGTCGGTGTTTCAGGTATTTGTGATTCTGAGTTTGTGACACTCCTATTGCTGGGAGCATGATTCCAGCGCTCCATGGAAATCTGGATAGGTTCAGCCTGGGGTCGTCGGTGGTGTGTTTCTGGTAATCTAGAACTAGATGGCTGGTGATGATATTGGTGTGTTTCTCCGGTTTCTTCAACAGGGTAACGGAAATGATCAATATCGGGTTGGGAAAAGGATTGAGTATTGATTACAACCTGTTCAGTGATGTAAGCCTCTGTGGGTAATGATTCTAAGTAAGCCTGTACTTGTTTATCTGCAAAATAATCTTTTAAAGCGGCTTTCTGTTTTCCTAAATCACGAAAATGGGGAAATACTTCCTGTTGTAACCATTTTTCTGTGTATAAACACAGTCCTGGTAACAAGTCTGGTGAGTCTTGGGATTTTTCCCGAATAAAGGCTAAAGCTTCATATTCTTGACTTAATTCTAAAACGCGGGTAGCTTCTTCGGTTTGTCCCATCAGTAAAGCACAAAGAGACTGTTCTAAATGCACATCTTGGCGTTTCGCTAATTGTGTTAACATTTGCTTGGCTTGACGAATCAAAGCTGGTTGTCGTTGAACAAAACCTCTAGCGATTAAGGAGTATACTGCTAAATATGTGGCCACGGCTGAAGGACGTTTACTTTCTAATTCAAAGAGTTTATGTTGTTCTGATACTGTTAAAAAGTGCCGAATTTGTTGGATAAATCGCAAAAAATCATCTATATTTAATCCTGATTGATCATTGCCACTACCATCAATTCCGCCACGATCTTCTAAAATACTTTGTAATAATTCTAGTCCTTGTTGGCGTTTAGCGACCTGTTCTTTTGACAGTGCTAATAGTTCTAAAATCCGATAAGGACGGAGTTTGTAAAGATCAGCAGTCATTTCAGCGCGAACCGTGGGAAATAATCCTTCCCGTGCCAATAATTCTTCACCTGTTTCTAAAGATACTGCGGCATTTTCGTAGTTACCTTGTTGCCATTCTTCCCGTCCTAGCTCTAAACAAGCTAAAGATACAGTGAGGATAATATCTGATAAGTCTGGGTTTTCGGAAATTTCGGCTTGAGTGAGACGATTACCCGTTTTGACGCTAATTTTACTAGGTTTATTGACTAAATACGGATGACCAAGTTTTAAGACTAACTCATATTCTCCTAGTTCTTGGAGAATTAACAAAGAACCAACAAATCGCTCTGGGCTGATTTCAATGGTAAGAGTTGGAGGATCAAGATGTTGGGAGTGAATGTCCGTGGCTGGGGACAATGACACTTTCTCGTTAGGTTTGTGTTCAGTATAGATATGAGATAAATAAAGCTCATCGTAGGACTGGCGTTTTTTAGCATCTAATAGAACCATATAAGCTTCTGAAATTAGATCTTTGCGAGAAGATATAGCCGTAGTTGAATATTCCCGTCGTGGTAGTTGGACAATGCGATCGCTGTAGGACTGACGCAATTGTTCCTGAGTGGCCGCTAACGGTAATCCCAAAATTCTGTAGTAATCAAGCGGAATTCGCACAGTTTACGTCCCCTACACTGTGTTCTCGTAGCATTTCGTAAAAATTAACCAAGGTACTTAAAATATAGTAAGCTACCCAAACCGTTTCATAATCATAGCCTGATTAATACCGTGTTTATCTAGCGCAATAGGTGTAGATAGTAACAGATATTTTATTTTCTGTCCAATAATTTCATTTATATCTTAAATCGGAAATTTTCGACTGATAGTGATATTTTATTGTATTGGCCTAATTTATTATACCCTAATTTTTAGATTATCCATTCTGAAGTACGTTCACCCAAATCCAGGGGAATACTAACTGCTTTGCCGAGACGGGGACGCTCTTTAGTATCGGTAATAAAAGTTTCTACTTGTTGTGTTCCTCCTAAAGCATGAAGATAATTAGCAATGTTGTCAAGATGATCTTGATAATCGCTGTCACTCAGGGGAAAAGAAGCTTGGCCTTGGTACTTCCACATGATTTGCAAGAAGATTTTACCCTGGGTGCGGCGAAATTGGACATCGTAGGGCTGTCCCCATTTATTAATCAACAGTTGGCGTAATTCTTTTCCAGTCATGGTAATTTTGGATTTTAGATTTTGGATTTTGGATTTTAGATTTTGGATTTTGGATTTTGGATTTTGGATTTTGGATTTTAGATTTTGGATTTTAGATTTTGGATTTTGGATTTTGGATTTTGGATTTTGGATTTTAGATTTTGGATTTTGGATTTTGGATTTTGGATTTTGGATTTTGGATTGGGGAGTATGAGAAAAAATCATCTTCCCCTCTCCTCCTCTCCTCCTCTCCTCCTCTCCCCCTCTCCTCCTCTTCCCCTCTTTCCTGTTCCCTGTTCCCTGTTCCCTGTTCCCTGTTCCCTGTTCCCTGTTCCCTGTTCCCTGTTCCCTGTTCCCTCTTCCCTCTTCCCTGCTCTTATTTAGATTTTACATTTAGTTATGATGTTAAGTTCCGTGAGTCCAGTATGATAAGGATATAAAGAAATGTAATGCTAACAGAAAAGATGCTCACTTGAGTCTTGCACAAAGAGGTACAGCATCGCTGCGGGCGTTATTAGTTCGATGCAGACAAGAATTACTCCAGTGCTGGTACTCTTGTCGAAATGGTTAATAAATTACACAAACAGCGCGTAGATTATGGCTCAATTTTCTGAAATCAATGATGTACCCGATATGGGTCGTCGTCAATTTATGAACCTGCTCACTTTCGGGACTGTTACCGGGGTAGCATTAGGTGCATTGTATCCTGTCGTTAACTATTTCATTCCTGCTACTAGTGGTGGCGCTGGTGGCGGTACTGTAGCTAAGAATGAATTGGGTAATGATGTTTCAGTCAGTCAATTTCTGGATAGTCATAATGTGGGAGACCGGACTTTGGTACAGGGACTCAAGGGAGATCCTACCTACATTGTAGTTCAAAGTAAAGAAGCGATCGCTGACTACGGAATTAATGCTATTTGTACCCACTTGGGTTGTGTTGTCCCCTGGAATGTGGCTGAAAACAAGTTTAAATGTCCTTGTCATGGTTCACAGTATGACGCTACTGGTAAGGTGATTCGCGGTCCTGCACCAAAATCTTTAGCCCTAGCTCATGCAAAAGTTGAAGAAGACAAAGTTCTGTTAACTCCTTGGACGGAAACTGACTTCCGTACTGGGGATGCCGCTTGGTGGGCTTAAATACATAGTGCAACAGTTATTAGTCTCCAGTCAAGAACAAAAGGGATTTTCATCAACTCTTGACCAATGACCAATGACTACCGACCAATGACCGCTAACCACTGACAAATGACTTTATAGAGATGAGAAATGCCCTTACACCAGCGAGATTAACTCGCACCGCTAAAGTGATGGTTAATACATTGCTAATAGCGATCGCTACTGTGACTTTTTTCTTCACTAGCGATATCACCCGACCACAAACTGCTGCTGCTTATCCTTTCTGGGCTCAGGAGACTGCCCCGGAAACTCCCCGCGAACCAACGGGGCGGATTGTTTGTGCTAACTGTCACTTAGCAGCTAAAAATACGGAGATAGAAGTTCCTCAATCTGTACTTCCTGATACCGTATTTAAAGCGGTTGTCAAAATTCCCTATGATACCAGCGTGCAACAAGTTGGCGCGGATGGTTCTAAGGTGGGCTTAAATGTTGGGGCTGTGTTAATGTTGCCTCAAGGCTTCAAGATTGCGCCAGAAGACCGCATTCCTGAAGAAATGAAGGCAGAAGTGGGTGATATGACTTTCACCCCTTACACTGACGATAAGGAAAATGTTGTCATTGTCGGACCATTACCCGGTGAAGAATATCAAGAAATCGTTTTCCCTGTTCTTTCTCCTAACCCCGCTACAGACAAAAATATTCACTTTGGCAAGTACTCTGTTCATGTAGGCGGTAATCGTGGCCGTGGACAAGTTTACCCGACAGGTGAAAAGAGCAATAATAACTTATTCAACGCTTCTGCTACGGGTACAATTAGCAAAATCGCTCAAACAGAAGATGAGGACGGTAACGTTAAGAATCTAATTAGTATCACAACGGCTGCTGGTGATGTTGTTACTGATACAATTCCCGTTGGACCAGAATTAATTGTTGCCGAAGGACAAGCAGTTAACACTGGTGACGCTTTGACTAATAACCCTAACGTTGGTGGTTTCGGACAAAAAGATGCAGAAATCGTCTTACAAGATTCCTCCAGAGTTGCATGGTTAGTTGCTTTTATTTGTTTGGTGATGTTAGCACAAGTAATGCTAGTTCTCAAGAAGAAACAAGTAGAAAAAGTTCAAGCTGCGGAAATGAATTTCTAAATTCAAGAATTGAGGAGTCAATTGATTTTGGATTTACGATTTTGGATTTTGGATTAACTCCACCCTCAAGTGTGGAGCTTGGGGATTTTAGATTAGCGATTTTGGATTAGTTCCGCCCTGAAGAGGCGAGGCTTGTACCGAAAATTCCCAATCTAAAATCTAAAATCTAAAATTTTTTGGTCAGAAGATCAGAATCTAAAGTTTTATTTATTTCGACTTAGATGATTCCTAATTCTGAATTATTTGTTATGGGACAGGCAAAAAGCCTGTCTTTTTTTTATAATGAGATATTGGTTATTGGTAACAAGTCAATGATAGAACCTACAAAATCTTTTTATGTTGATCATCTATTGGTAGAAATTTACAGTTCTGAAATAGCCATGTCTAAAAGTGTGGCTAAAATCACACAGCAGTATTTACACGATCTCCTTGATAAACAAAATCAAGTTGCTATTTTATTAGCTACAGGTAATTCCCAAATTCGATTTTTAGATAATTTAATAGCTTTAGGGGAAATAGATTGGTCACGGGTAATTTTATTCCATTTAGATGAATATTTGGGGATTACATCAGATCATGCTGGAAGTTTTCGTCATTATTTGCGGGAACGGGTAGAAAAAAAGGTCAATCCTCAAAGATTTTATTATATTGAAGGAGATACATTACAACCGGTAGCTGAATGCGATCGCTATAGTAAACTTTTAGAAAATCAACCCATAGATTTATGCTGTTTAGGTCTGGGGGAAAATGGTCATTTAGCATTTAATGATCCAGCAGTCGCAGATTTTGAAGATCCTGCTCAAGTTAAACTTGTCAAACTAGATGATGTTAACCGTCAACAACAAGTGAATACAGGATATTTTGCGAATTTAGCAGATGTTCCCCAATACGCATTTACTGTAACTATTCCCATGATTTGTGCTGCTAAAAAAATAATTTGTTTAGCACCGGATAGCAGAAAATCAAGCATAGTTCAAACCATGTTAAGAGGAGATATTATCACAAATTGCCCAGCTTCTATCTTGCGTCAACAACCTCAAGCCAGTTTATTTTTAGATGTCAATTCTGCTAGTTTATTATCTTAATCAAATCACAATATTCCCGACTTATTATCAAAAATTCAGGAATCTATATATTCCTGATTTGCTGTGTTAAATGACCATCTTCCATAGTAATGATTCTATCAGCAATATCTAAAATTCGGTTGTCATGAGTAACAATTAAAATCGTACAATCTTGTTGTTTAGCTAATTGCTGCATCAAATTAACCACATCTCGTCCTGATTTACTATCTAAAGCAGCCGTAGGTTCATCAGCTAATACTAACTTAGGACGACTAACCAAAGCGCGAGCAATAGCTACCCGTTGTTTTTGTCCCCCGGAAAGATCAGAGGGATAATAATTAATTCTATCTCCCAAGTTCACAGCATTGAGCATTGTTTCTGACTGGATATAAGATTCCCATTGAGAAATATTATGGTGTAATTCCAAAGACATTTGGACATTTTGCATAGCTGTGAGGAAATCTAGTAAATTATGGGCTTGAAAAATATAGCCAATTTGACGACGAACTTGTACTAAATCTTCCTTACTAGCGCCTAATAATTCCTGACCATTGAATTTTAAACTCCCCGCTTGTACAGAACGTAAACCACCAATTAATGTTAATAAAGTAGTTTTTCCTGAACCAGAAGGTCCAGTCATAATCACAATTTCTCCAGCTTTGATAGTCAAATTAATATCAAACAAAGTTTGAGTAATTAATTTACCATGACCAAAGTAATGGTGAAGATTGGTGATTTCCAAAATATTGTTATCAGTTAAATATGGCATTATTAGTGAGATTATTAGTTAATTAAAAATTTCCGCTGGGTCTACCTTCCGAAGTTTATTGGTAGAAAAGAAACCAGAAGTTAAACACATAAAAATTACAGAAGTAAACACTAATAATCCCTTATTAAAATCCATAACAATTGGTAATTTAGTTGCATCTTTAGCAATATCATATAACCCTAGAGAAATAGCAAAACCGGGGATATAACCCAAGACAGCTAAAATCAAAGCTTGTTGAAATACAACATTTAAAAGATATTTATTTCTAAATCCCATAGCTTTAAGAGTAGCAAATTGGACAAAATGAGTAGATATATTACTATAAAGAATTTGATAAACAACAATTACACCGACTACAAAAGCCATCATGACCATCAAATTAAATACAAATCCAATGGGTGTTCTTAATGTCCAATAGCTTTTTTCAAAATCAATAAATTCTTCACGGTCCATGATGATGACATCAGCAGGTAAACCTTTAGATAAACTTGCTAAAATTGTCTGAGGATTAACATTTGCTTGCAGATAAATTAAGCCTATATCTACTTCATTTGCACCATGTTCTGAGAAGATTTTAAAAAAAGTAGAAGAACTAACAATTAAATTACCATCTACACCAAAGGAAGGACCAAGACTAAATAAACCACTAACTTTAACTTGATAACCAACAGTAGCCAAATAACTAAATATTTCCATAGTTATGGGTTGATTCTTTTGAAAATATTCAGCAATTGGTCCAAATTCTGGACGTGAGGACTGATCAAAAAATACTTGATCAGGGATTTTTAATAATTGAAAATTTTGTTGCATTTCTGGTAATCTAAAGATAGATTTTACAGGTTCAAATCCCAGTACATAAATAGGATATTTGCGGCCATTTATGGGGTTTTTGAGTTTAGCAAATTGTAGATATAAAGGTGCAACTGATTCTATGCCACTAAAACCCAATATCTGATATAAACGAGTACGAGGAAAGCTTTGAGTAGAAGTCAAAGATTTATATTGGGAGCTAATTAAAAACAAATCACCTTCGAGATTTTTATGTACTTGAGTAGCACTAGCATAAAGAGCATCTTGAAAACCAATTTGCATAAACATTAAAACAGCGACAAAAGCAATACCAGCTAAAGCTACAAAAAAGCGTACTTTTTGTTTTGCTAATTGTAGCCAAGCTAAGGGTATATTGGAAATCATGTTTTACTCCTATTATCTATTACTTATTAACTAATTCTGATATTTGAATAACTGCTTGTACCTGCAAATTAGTTAAAGTAGAAAGTCGTTGATTATCTGCGAAGTTATTAATGCGAATTTTCACATCAACTATTCTATTATCTGTATTGGAACCGGGATTAGTATTAAAGATATTTTGTCTACCAACTTGTAAACCAATATCTGCAACTGTTCCCTTTATTTTACCAGTAAAAGCTTCACTTGTAATTATTACTGTTTGACCTAAACGAACTTTTGTAATATCAGTTTCATACACTTCTGCAACTACATACATTTGTTGCGTTTGTCCCAATTCTAATATGCCTTTATTATCAATTATTTCTCCTGGCCAGGTATTAATTTTTAGCACTTGGCCATTAATAGGTGAACGGATAGAACTTAAATTTAACTCGGCTTGAGCTTGTTGAACAGATGCTTTGGCACTTTGCAGATTTGCTTGGGCAACTTGCATATCTGTGGGGCGAATTTCTGTAATACTATTGAGTCTAGCTTGAGATTCATTTAACTGTTTTTGCAAAGTTTCTACAGTCCTTTTCAAACTAGCATTAGCCTCATTAAGTTGTTGTTGAACAGTATCTTTACGTAATCTTTTAGTATCTGCATCAGAAGCAGAAATAGCACCATTTTGATATAATTTTTGATATCGTTTATTTTCAGTTTCTGAATTTTTTAATTCAGCTTTTAAACGAGCAATTGTAGCTTTTTGCGTGAAAAATGATCCTCGTAATTCAGCTTCTAAACGGGAAATTGCAGCTTTTTGAGCAAAAATATCACCCAATTTCGCGCCTGCTTTTACTTGCTGAAGGTTTGCTCGACTAACTTCTACTTGTCTTTTTGCTTTTTCTAAAGCTGCAAGATTAGGAATATAATTATCAAGAATTGCTACTACTTGTCCTTGACGAATTTTTTCTCCTTTTTTGACCAGAAGTTGATTAACTCTTATTCCTGTGTGAGAATTAGGCGCTGAAAGACAAATTACTTCCCCTTGAGGTTCTAAACGTCCTAAGGCAGCTACGGCGTTAATATTAGGAACTAAATTAGGGGCAATAGAAGATATTGTAGAGGCTGATTTTGAATTTTTCTGAAGGTGAAAATGTGAAAAACTATAAATAGATATTACACCAGCTATGACTCCAGAACTCGCTAAGATTATTAATGAGTGCTTTTCTTTGTGTATCATAATTTTATCTTGAAAATTAGGAAACATGAAAATTTCTGACTCTAAATAAGAGACAGAAAAAACCTTACATTTGATAGCATCTCTTGATAACCTTGGGTTTAGTTCTAATATAATATCCAGCAAAATACTATTAAAAATTTTGCTTATCTTTTAGGATTTGATGATTATATAAAATACTTAACTACTGAACTATCAAAATTTTGATGGGTAATTGGTAATTAGTTTTTCTAAGGATCATAAGTGATATCTGAAAAATTATATTGATTGTATGAAAATATCAAATATCAAATATTAAATACAACAGTTTGTCAAGGAGGTACACATTTAACGAACAAGATGCCCGTAGCACAAGAGTTTGATGATTATAGTTTGTGCCTGATTTCCATGAAATATGTTGTATTATTCCTAATAATACCAATTACCAACATCAAGATTTCTATTTATTTAGAACTACCTCTTTGTCTTTTTTCTTCCTCATAATTGCCAAGTATTCGCTGCGTGTTCCGTCCACTCGGTAATGATCACAAATTTGACAAAGTTTGAGAAGATCCAAACGACTAAAGATTTTTTGATGTTCAATAGCGTTGTCATTACGCCACCGCCAAAATGTTGTTCTATCAATTCGACGATTGCTTTCAGGCCATCTTCTCCGTGATAAGAAATCTACTAATTCATCTTCATAAAATGAGTAACCTTTTGGTAATTTGAGGAGGTCTTCTCGTAACTCATTCAGCGGGATGAGTGGATCTAATTCAGATAGTCTCATGCCAGCAAGCCCTTATAGTTTTTGTAAGTCCAATATTGCAGAATTCAAATTTTATAATTCATTTGAACTGCCTGATTTGATGCTAAAACACTGCTTTAATTTCCCTGATTTAATCATATAGATTAAACTAGGTTTTTAAGAATTTCAACCTATATGCAACAAGTTGTTTCATCAAACGATAATTATCGCCATATATGAAATTTGTAAAAATTGCAAGTTTGAAATTATTGACTTATTCTTAATCTTTATTATCCCTAAATCTGAACTTAAATAAATTGAAAAATATTTTTTAATCCCCAGGATATATTTTGTAGTCACAAATTTTACAGTGGTAAAAATATATTACTCAAGATAGATGTAATAATAGAGAATTTAGTAACAATTCCTCAAGATATCTAAATCTTTTTATAGTTCTGAAACTGTTGGTTTTTAAAATACTATTTTAAATCAGCTGCATCTTTATGTTGAAAAGATATGCAATCTAAATGCAACTTTGGTCAAAATGGCTAAAACTTAGATCATAATGACTGTATTGGATAAGCAAACATATTTGTCTGACATCTCTATAAATTTTACATTTGCAATACTTTTTTAAAGTTGCACGTAAGTTACTGATGAGCGACAATAGGATTGTCACCACTTTTAGGAATAAAAATCAATAGTTTGGATATTTTTTAATAGAAATATGATCATAGCTGATTGCAAATTGGAAGTTGCTTTTGCACAGTTGCGATCTGAAATTAGTAACTGTGAAAAGTCTGTAATCAAGGTGATAAAAGCGAAAAAAGATATGCCTAATGCGACAAATATAAAAAATGAAATTAATACCAATTTGCGAACTAATAATATAGCAATTATTGGTATGGCTTCTATTTTTCCCCAAGCGAAGAATTTACAGGAATACTGGCAAAATATTATCGAGAAAGTGGATTGTATTACTGATGTTCCTCCTTCTCGTTGGCAGATAGATGATTATTATGATCCTGATCCCAAAGCCGAGGATAAAACCTACTGTAAACGGGGTGGTTTTTTGCCAGATATTGATTTTAATCCCATGGAATTTGGCTTACCTCCTAATATTTTAGAGGTGACAGATATTTCGCAATTACTCGGTTTAGTAGTGGCAAAAGAGGCAATGGAAGATGCTGGTTATGGTGTATCTCGTCAATTTAATCATGAACGAACAGGGGTAATATTAGGGGTAGCAATTGGTAGACAATTAGCTGTTTCTTTGGGTGCAAGATTACAATATCCGCTTTGGAAAAAGGTTCTCAAAAATAGTGGTTTGTCAGAGAAAGATAGTCAGAAAATTATTGAAAAAATTAAAAGTGGATATGTAGAATGGGAGGAAAATGCCTTCCCTGGAATGTTAGCTAATGTTATTTCTGGGCGTATTGCTAACCGTTTAAATTTAGGAGGGATGAATTGCGTAGTTGATGCAGCCTGTGCAAGTTCATTAGGTGCATTAAGGATGGCTATTAGCGAATTAACGGAGCATCGCGCTGACATGATGATAACTGGCGGTGTGGATACTGATAATTCTATTTTCGCCTATATGTGCTTTAGCAAAACCCCCGCTGTTTCCCCAGGGGATAAGGTGAAGCCTTTTGATGCTGATGCTGATGGCATGATGTTAGGTGAAGGCGTGGGAATGCTAGTATTAAAACGTTTAGAAGATGCTGAAAGAGATGGCGATCGCATTTATGCAGTCATTAAAGGTGTTGGCAGTTCTAGCGATGGTAAGTATAAAAGTATCTATGCACCTCGTCCCGAAGGACAAATAAATGCTTTACGTCGTGCGTATATAGAAGCAGAAATATCTCCCACAAGTATAGGTTTAATTGAAGCCCATGGTACAGGAACTGTGGTAGGAGATCCTACAGAATTTAGCTCAATTACCACCCTTTTTAGCGAAAATAATCCCAAAAAACAGCATATCGCTTTAGGAACTGTTAAATCACAAATAGGACATACTAAAGCTGCTGCTGGTGCAGCTAGTCTAATTAAAGCGGCTTTAGCATTACACCATAAAGTTTTGCCACCGACAATTAATATCAGTAGACCCCATCCTAAACTGAACATTGATCACTCACCATTCTACTTAAATACGGAGACTAGACCCTGGGTAAGTCATCCTACCCAACCGAGAAGGGCTGGAGTCAGTGCCTTTGGATTTGGTGGTACAAATTATCACGTTGTTTTAGAAGAATATGCACATGAACATCATCACCCATACCGTTTACACCATACTTCACAATCCTTGCTAATATTTGCTCCCACAGCTTCAGCCTTGTTATCTCGTTGTCAGCAAATTCACTTAGAATTAGAGAATAAAGGACAAGAAAAATACTATCAAAAATTGGTTAATGATTCTGAGATTGAGAACATTCCCCTAAATTACGCCAGAATTGGCTTTATAGCCAGTGATTTAGCCCAAGGGAAGAAATTGCTAGAAATTGCGATTGCAGGGCTAAAACAGAAGCCTGAAGCCCAATCCTGGGAACATCCTCAAGGGGTTTACTACCGTGAAACAGGGATAGACATGACAGGTAAAGTGGTGGCTTTGTTTTCTGGACAAGGTTCACAATACTTAGAAATGGGGCGGGAGTTGGTAATAAATTTTCCTTATTTACGGCAAACCTATACACATATAGATAGCCTGTTGTGTGAAGACGGTTTACAACCTTTATCAACAGTAGTATTTCCACCGACAATTTTTGATAAAACGCAAAAGCGAAAACAATTAGAAACATTGCAGAGAACTGAATATGCACAACCGGCAATTGGTGTGTTTAGTGCGGGGTTATATAAAATATTGCAACAAGCTGGATTTAAACCTGATCTTGTTGCCGGTCATAGTTTCGGTGAACTAACAGCTTTGTGGGTTGCGGGAGTATTAAGTGAAGAGGATTATTTGTTCTTAGCAAAAGCTAGAGGACAAGCCATGGCTGCACCTGAAAATCCTAATTTTGATGCGGGAGGAATGTTAGCTGTTAAAGGAGATATTAGTCAAATTAAGGAAATAATTAAAGACTACTCTCAAGTAGTTATTGCTAATAGTAATTCTCAGAAACAAGTAGTATTAGCAGGTAATAAAAAAGAAATTAATCAAGTACAAAAACTTCTGAAAAATCAAGGATTTTCCACTTTTTTATTAGCAGTTTCCGCAGGATTTCATACACCATTAGTATCTCATGCTCAAAAACCTTTTGCCCAAGCTGTGGAAAAAGTAAATTTTAACGAACCTCAAATTCCCGTTTATACAAATATTACTGGTGAATGTTATCCTCAAGAACCTCAAGCTATCCAAAAAATTCTCAAAGAACAATTATTAAATCAGGTATTATTTCAGCAGGAAATTGAAAATATTTATGCTGCTGGTGGTTATTGTTTTGTAGAATTTGGTCCAAAAAATGTCCTTACTAATTTAGTGAAAGAAATTTTGAGCGATAAACCGCATATAGCGATAGCTGTAAATGCAAATCATACTCAAGATAGCGATAAAATTTTCCGACAAGCCGTAATTCAATTACGAGTAGCTGGTTTATCTTTGCAAAATATAGACCCCTATCAAGTACCAACTAAAACTATCGAAATTCCTGAACAAAAAGTTTTAAGCGTGAGATTAAATAGTACAAATATTACCGAAAAAACTCAAAAAACCTTTGCAAAAGCTTTAGAAGATGGTTCTCATATCAGCGTTGTATCACCTCAACCAACAGTTAACGAAAATCCTGTAACTTTAGTTAATGAAAAATTAGAAGAAGCAGAAATTCAGCCTCAAGATCATGAAAGAGTTATTCATAGCTTAGAAAGTTTTATCACAGAATTTAGTCAACAACAAAGGGATATTATTCACATTCATGAACAGTCATTGCAAAGCCAAACAGAATATACAAAGACATTTTATCAATTAATGCAACAACATTATTCATTATTAGGAAATAGTGAAAATACAGAACATCAAACTAAAATTCAAGAATTAATAATTTCCAGTTTTTAACGTAACATGATGCGCTTTCATGATCATCAAGGTGATACTCTGCGTATTCATGAAAAATATCTCAAATATCAACAGGAATATACCCAGAACTATTTTCAACTTCTGCAACAACATTTCCATTTACTAACCTCACAAAAAAAAGCCATTAATCATGTAAATCACCCTCAAACTCTCAGCGTTTCCGCGCCTCTGCGTGAGGAAAAAATTATTAACATAGTTCCCAAAATTCCAACTAATATAGATCAAAATACTCTGAGTCAAAACCTATTAAACATAGTCAGTGAAAAAACAGGTTATCCGCTAGAAATGTTAGAACTCTCAATGGATATAGAAGCAGATTTGGGAATTGATTCCATCAAAAAAGTAGAAATTTTAGGAAGTTTATTAGAACTATATCCCGACTTACCTAAACCCAACCCTGAAGAAATTGGAGAATTGAGAAATTTGGGCGAAATTGCTAGTTATATGCAGCAGCAAGCCCAGAAAATTACTAAGTTATTAACTGAAGAAATAGTAGAGATAACAAAAACCACACCTCAGCCAAATATCCGCCGCAGTATTGCAAAAATACAGCAACTTCCCGCACCTGACAGTTTAGAATTTTCCCTTGCTGATAACCATATTGCATTAATAACTGATCATGGTTCTTTTATTACTGAGAAATTAGCAAAAAGTTTGACAGATAAAGGCTGGAAAACAGTGATTTTAAGTTTTCCTGGTATCGAATCAAATGTTAATCAAGGAATAAATAGAGTAGTTTTAAGTGATTGGAATGAAGACACTTTACAACAACAGTTAAAGCAAATTAATGATAATTATGGTACTGTAGCTGCATTTATTCACCTTCACCCATTAACATCATTAGACATAGAGAAATCTATTCTTCGTCACGTCTTCTTAACCGCTAAATATCTCAAAAAACCACTAAATGAAGCCGCAAAAATAGGACGCAGTTGTTTCATTAACGTGGCGCATTTAGACGGTGAATTTGGATTAGGACAAACCAATAAATTTAGTGCTGTTGCGGGAGGATTATTTGGACTTACTAAGAGTAGTAATCAAGAATGGAAAAATGTATTTTGTCGTTCCATTGACTTAAATCCCAACTTAGATTTGGAAACATCTATTAAACATATTCTCACCGAAATTCATGATCCAAACTTGTTAATTCAAGAAGTAGGGTATAGCAGCAAAGGTAGAGTTAATTTAATTGCAGATTTCACTCCATTAGCAACCAGCAATTCTCCTAAAGAAATTACCAAAGATCAAGTATTTTTAGTAAGTGGTGGTGCAAAAGGAATCACAGCCCAATGTGTAATTAAAATTGCTCAAAAATATCAATGTAAATTTATTCTTTTGGGGCGTTCTAGTACAGAACCTGAACCAGTTTGGGCAGAAAATTGCGAAAATGAAGCGGAATTAAAACAGCGAATTTTAGAAAATTTCCAAGCCCAAGGAGAAAAGCCCACACCAATAATGGTACAAAAAAAAGTATCAACTTATTTCGTCACAGCGAGAAATTCAAAATACTCTCAAAGCTATTCAAAAAGCAGGAGGACAAGCAGAATATTTAAGTGTAGATATTACTAATACAGCATTATTAGAATCAAAATTGGCAGATGTAATTGCACGTTTTGGGGCGATAAATGGTATTATTCATGGTGCAGGAAACTTAGCTGATAAACTCATTGAACACAAATCAATTCAGGATTTTGAAAATGTCTATGCAGCTAAAATTCAAGGTTTAGAAAATCTTTTAAGGTGTGTACCAGCCAGTCAATTACAATATTTAGTTTTGTTCTCTTCCGTAGTCGGATTTTATGGCAATATGGGACAATCAGATTATGCCATAGCCAATGAAATACTCAACAAATCTGCCCATTTAATTAAACATAATTACCCCAATTGTCATGTCATGGCTATCAACTGGGGACTTTGGGAAAGTGGCATGGTATCACCAGAATTAAAAAAGGCTTTTGCGGAAAGAGAAATTGACTTAATTCCCGTAGAAACAGGAACACAAATGCTAATTGATGAATTGATAAATCCTGATCAAAATACAGGTCAATTAGTGATTGGTAGTCCTTTATTTTATGTTCCATTGACCTTATCTAATGATTTAAAAACCTATCGCATTAAACGCCAATTAACATTAGCAGAAAACCCATTTTTACAGGATCATATTATCGCCGGTTGTGCTGTACTTCCTGCTACCTGTGGTTTGTCATGGATGACAAATGCTTGCGAACAAATATATCCCGGTTTTACAGCTTTTATTGCTTCAGATTTCAAAGTTTTAAAGGGCATAGTTTTTGATGAAACTTTAGCAAATGAATATGTTTTAGAAATTCAAGAACTTGCGAAACATGAAAATCAACAAATAGAATTTGCTGCTAAAATTAGTAGTGAAACGCCAGATGGAAAAATCCGCTATCATTTTAGTACAAATTTAATTCTCAAACGAGAAATTCCCCCCTTGACAAATTATGGAAGCCTGAACTTGAATCAGGATCAAAATTTGCTAAAAAATAATCAAGAATTGTATCAAGTAAATGCTTATAGCTTATTTCATGGAGTCACTTTTCAAGGTGTAAAATCAGTTTTAAATACTAGTCCTAGTCAGGTAACAATTGAATGCTTTTTATCAGAACCAACAGCAAAACAACAAGGACAATTTCCCGTCCAAACATTTAATCCTTATATAACAGATGTCCAGATTCATTCTCTCTGGATTTGGACTCAATATTTTCATCAATTTGGATGTTTACCATCAGAAATTAACAACTTTGAACAATTTGCAAAATTACCTTTTGGTCAAACATTTTATGTTACTTGTGAGGTGAAATCCAAAACAGAATCTTCGGTAATTGCAGATGTGATTACTTATAATCGTCAAGGACAAATTTATAATCGCATGATTGGTGCAAAAGGAACAATTTTACACAAACAAATAGCAAAATATTAGATATTTTTCACCCAGAGACATAGAGAGAATTAAATTCTAAAATTTGGAGAATGATCATGAAATTAATGGCACAAAATCCCAAGTTAGCAATTATCGGTATGGATTGTTTTATTAGTAATTCATCAACATTAAATAAATTTGAAAGACTAATTTATGAAACTAAGCAAGATGCAGTTACATCTTCAGATTATCAGCAAAGTCCATTAAGTCGAGAAGTGATCAATTCTGCTCTTAAAGACGCTCAAATTAAACCGGAAATGAAAATAGCATTAATTATTATTTCTGCTTTAGAAAATTCTAATTTAGCTAATAATATTTCGGCTAAATTAGAATTTTTATCTACAGAAAAATCGCTTTTTTCGGCTTTAGAAATAAGTCAAAAGTTATTAACTAATCAACAAGTTGAAGCTGTTTTAATTGTTGCTATAGATAGAAATTACTCAGATGATGAAAATGCCAAAGATATAATTAAAACAGCAGGTGTAGCCGCAGTGGTATTACAATTACATGAAACAGCCCAAGAACAAAATCATTGTATCTATGCAGTTATTGATGGTTTGAGTGTGGTGAAACATTCTCCAAATCACCCAGAAATTGTTACTCAAGTTTGTCAGGAAGCATTTCAAATAGCAGATATTAAAGCCGCAGATATTGGTTATTTAGAAGTTGTTGCTAGTGGAATTTCTAACGCAGATACAGTAGAAATTCAAGGTTTAATATCAGCTTATCAGACAGGAAAAAAAAATCTCAGTTGTGCCTTAGGTAGTGTTAAAGCAAATATTAGCAATACACGAGCCGTTGCTGCTATACTGAGTTTAATTAAAACCTCACTTTGTCTATATCATCGTTATATTCCCGGTGTTCCCCATTGGTCTAATCCTGAACAACCAGAAATTTGGCGGGGAAGCCCTTTTTATGTAGCAGTAGAATCAAAACCTTGGTTTTTAGAATCTAATAGCACTAAAAGAATAGCTGCGGTAAGTATTACGGAAAAAGATAATCACGATAATACCTATGGACATTTAATTTTGTCAGAAGAAATCAGCCAGATAGAACGTAATAGTAAATATTTGCAACAAATGCCTTATTATTTATTTACCATTGCAGCGAATGATCGTACTTCTTTGTTAACACAAATTACCGCACTTCAAGATGATATGACAGGTATTTTTTCCCTATCTAAATTGGCTAGTAATTATTTTCAAAAATATCAAGGATATCAAAATTCAAGCTACGCTTTGGCAATTCTATCACGACATCCAGAGGAATTAAAACGAGAAATTGAAAGGGCAATTCAGGGGGTAAATATTGCTTTCGATACTGGTAAAGATTGGCAAACTCCCCTTGGTAGTTATTTTACAGTTAATCCTCAAGGAAAAAAGGGTCATGTTGCCTTTGTTTATCCTGGTTCTTTTACTTCTTATATAGGAATAGGTAAAAATATTTTCCGTCTTTTTCCCCAATTACATAATGATATTGTCATTAAAAGTGTTTATAATCGAGTCGCTAACATTGAAAAAATTCTCTATCCTCGTAGTTTTAATAAACTATCAAAAAGACACCTGGAAACTATAGAACAAACATTAATAAATGATCCAGTTTCTATGCTGGAATCAGAAGTTGGTTTTGCTGGATTAATGACAGCAATTCTGAAAAAATATTTCCAGATTCAATCACCTTATGCTTTCGGATATAGCCTTGGTGAAACCAGTATGATGTTAGCCCAAGGTGTCTGGACTAACTTTAAAAGTACCAGTGATTATTTGCATTCATCACCTTTATTTAAAACCCGGCTATCAGGTCCTAAAAATGCAGTTCGTGAACATTGGAAATTACCTTTAATTCATGAAAATCAAGAAGAAAATTTTTGGTGTAACTACATTTTGATCTGTTCATATTCTCAAGTAAAAGAAATTATAAAAAATGAACCGCGAGTTTATATACCTTTAATTAATACCCCTGAAGAAGTAGTTATTGGTGGTGAAACTCAGGCTTGTCAAAGAGTGATTAAAATGTTAAAATGTGATGCTTTTCCTACATCAATTAATCATGTAATTCATTGTGAACCAATGCAATCTGAATATGATGAATTAGTTAAAGTTAATACCTTACCAACTCAAACAGATTCAAACACAATTTTCTATTCTGCTGCTGAATATTCAACCATGAAAATTGATAGTCATTTAATTGGCAAAAATATCGCTAAAGCCCTCTGTCAACAACTTGATTTTCCTCGCTTAGTTAATCATGTTTATAGTGATCAGATCAGAATTTTTATTGAGGTCGGTGTTGGTAATAACTGTAGCCGTTGGATTAGTGAAATTCTCAAACATCAAGAACATCTAACTGTATCTCTAAATAAAAGAGGTGTAGATGATCATACCTCTATTATTAAAGCATTAGCTAAACTATTTAGTCATCGAGTTCAATTAGATCTATCACCTTTATATTCTTTATCTAAAATTAAATGTGAACAAGAGATTGCTTACAAAAATCAATCATTTTTACTAGATAATTCCTTATTTAATTATGAACGCAGTATTAGATCTCTCCCTAATTATCAAGTTTTAAATGATAATAATCTGCGTTTGGCTAAAGCACACAGCTTTTTATTGCAGTCTCGACAAATATCACTTCAAGAACTGAGCATATTTCTCCAGCAGCAATTAGATTTGTACAAAAAAATGGTCATACAAACAAGAAAAGAAAAATAAAAACATAGATTTTTGTGATCTGGAATAGAACCATAATACCAATTAGATTTTATGCTGCACAGAATTATAAAATCCATTAATTTATCCGCGTTTATCTGCGTTTATCTGTGTTTTTAAAACCTAATATTCAAGTTAACTATCTGAGGTCAAATAAAGTGTTAAATTCCGAAATTATGTTGAACAAATACCATCAAAAACTCAAATTTTCTCCCTCAATGAACAACAATTATCAAAAATGGCAAGGCGATTTAACCACTGTATCTTTCGATGCAGAAAATATTAAAAATAAACTGATGAATTTAGATTATCCTTGTTATCTTCTCAATAAAGAAGGACGAATTGGTATTAGTAATGTAGGAAGTTTATCCTATAGTGCTAATGGTAAAACTAAAGAATTAGAAATCCTTTTAACTGTTCCTTCTATCGGGTTTCATCAATTAGGTGATCCCAGCTTTCTAGACTTTTATGGCGTAAAATACGCATATATGACTGGTGCAATGGCCCAGGGTATTGCATCAGAAGAAATGGTAATTGCTTTGGGAAAAGTTAACATTTTAAGTTCCTTTGGTACAGGAGGTTTATCTGCTAATCGTGTAGAAACAGCAATTCATAAAATTAAACAAGTTTTACATAACAAATCCTATGCTTTTAACTTACTTCATAGTCCCAGTGAACCTGCTATCGAAGGTCGTTTAATTGATTTGTATTTACAGCATCAAATCAGAATAATTGAAGCCTCTGCATTCTTAGATTTGAGTGATAATATAGTTTACTATCGCTCTGTTGGACTGAGTTTAAATTCAGCTAATCAAATTAAAATAAACAATAAAATTATCGCCAAAATTTCCCGTAGAGAAGTTGCTATTAAGTTCCTCCAACCTGCACCTACAAAAATTTTAAAACAATTAGTTGAACAAGGATTAATTAGCGAATTACAAGCTAATTTGGCCGCTAAAATTCCTATGGCTGATGATATTACTGTAGAAGCAGATTCAGGAGGACATACAGATAATCGTCCCTTGATTTGTTTATTACCTTCTATTTTAGAATTAAGAGATGAAATGCAGCGTCAATATAATTATGAAAAACCCGTAAGAATTGGTGTAGCTGGTGGTATTTCTACACCCCAATCTGCACTGGCAGCTTTAATGATGGGTGCTGCTTATATTGTCACCGGTTCTATTAATCAATCCTGCATTGAAGCTGGTACTTCTGAATATACAAAAAAGTTATTATCTCAAGCAGAAATGACCGATGTAATGATGGCTCCAGCGGCTGATATGTTTGAAATGGGAGTAAAATTACAAGTTCTTAAAAAAGGAACTCTCTTTCCCCTTCGCGCTCAAAAATTATGGGAATTATACAAAAACTATAATTCAATTACAGAAATTCCTCCAGAGGAAATAGAAAAATTAGAAAAACAAATTCTACGAAAAACAATTTCCGAAATTTGGCAAGAAACATCTGCTTATTTATCTCAAAATAACCCAGAAAAATTAAGTAAAGCAGCTAATAATCCTAAAGTAAAAATGGCATTAATATTTCGCTGGTATTTAGGACTATCTTCTCGGTGGTCTAATACTGGAGAAAAAGGTCGAGAAATTGACTATCAAATTTGGTGTGGACCAGCAATGGGAAGTTTTAATAATTGGGTGCGTGGTTCTTATTTAGCAGATATTAATAATCGTCAAGTAGTTGATATAGCTGATCAAATTATGACGGGTGCTGCTTATTTATATCGCATTCAAAATTTGAAAATTCAAGGTTTACAAATGCCAGAAGAATTTAGTCAATATCATCCAGTATCTAACTTAAATAAACAAAACAACCAAGTTTGTAGTTAGCACTTTAGAGAATGTTTTAAAAGCATTGAACTAATAAATTACTTACAAAAACTCCACGATTTCTAATGGCCGATTTTACTTTGATATTTATTATTTAACAAAAGCTGATAAATATGGCTATAAATAGGAAATTAGGGCAGCTAGAACAAACAATGGAAATCCTGAATCAACGCGCTAAAACATGGAATTTAGTCACTATTAGTCGTATTCATGGCAATATTCAAACAACAGTTCTTAGACAGTCTTTAGATATTATTCAATATCGTCATCCTGTCCTTAATTCTCACATTATTAATTCTGAAAATTCCTACTATTTTCAGTCCGCAGATATAAGCAGACTTCCTTTGCAAGTTGTTAATGTTAGAGAAAGTCAGCAGTGGGAAGCAATTGTTAATGCAGAAATGAATCAAATAATTGATAGTAGTAAATATCTGCTCAAAGCTATACTTATAAAAGTGTTAAATCAGCCGAATATCAATTATCTGATCACAACTATACATCATGCTATTACCGACGGTTTATCAAGCATCCAACTGCACTCAGAAATTTTAACCTATTGTCAAGAAATCACTCAAGATAAATCTATTCCACTAGTTAATACTTTAGAACATATCCCACCTATTGAAGAACTATTACCTGCATGGAAAAATAGTTTTAAAAACAAACTATCTAGAATTGCTTTATTATTAAATATCGCACTTCAAAAATACTTGTATCCTCCAAAAACATTAAAAGTAGAAAACTATGTTCCCATTTTTCAGCGTCGTTGTCAAATTATTCATAGACAACTTAGCGCAGAATCAACCCAAAAGTTTATTCAACAATGCAGACAAGAAAATACTACAGTACAAAGTGCTTTATCTGCGACACTAATGTTAACATTATCCAAACAAATTACTAAACAATATGAAGATCATATTAAAGTTAGTTGTTTATCATATATTGATTTGAGAAAAAGGTTAAAACCTAGAATTAATGCAGAAAATATGACAGTTTTAGCAACATCTTTGATGGGATTTTATAGAATTAAGAATAATATATCTATTTGGGGATTAGCACGAAAAATCAAAAACGATTTAAATAAAAAAATAAATCAAGGAGAAATATTTAATATGATATTTCTCGCTAAACATTTGATAAATTTTTCTTTATTATTCCCTAATCAAGTATCTGCTACAATTTCAGTTTCTAATGTTGGTAAAGTCAATATTCCTCGTGTTTATGGTGAATTAGAACTAGAGGAAATCAGTTTTGTTGGTTCTCATTCTTTATATGCAGGAATGTTTATTGTTCATGCTGCTACTTTTCAGGAAAAAATGACCCTAAATTTTGTGTTTTCTCAACCTGCAATTCATCGTCAAACTATGGAAAAAATTGTAGATAATTGTATATCAGATATGATAGAAATCTCATCTCATTCTTTAATAAAATACTTTAAAAATACAGGTAGTTCGAGCAGATATTGATGCTATTCTAGACGTAGAAAGACCAAATTCATGGTTCAGAAAACTGGGAATAATTATCGCTGAAAATTGGTATAAATTATCTTATACATGGCTGAAAGAAAAACAACAAATGTCTGTTGTACAAATTGCTAAATTAAGTAGTTGGGCTGAAGATCACGCAGCTAAATATGTTGAAGATCCTACAAATACACAAGTAGTAATCTTAACGGATATAAATGATAAATTTGTTGACCCAACTACACCTTATACAGAAAAAATTACCATTGGTATAAATACACTAGTCAGAACTTTTTCACAAATTGTTATTGGTATATCCCCTGAAAAATTTTCTCTTCTGAATATGAATCTCTCAGATTCTAAATTTGATCAAAATCAACTTGAGGAATTTACTTTAAAATCCCTTATCCCTAAAATATTTGTCCCTATTACTCCTCTATTAATGAACCGTTTTCAACTGGGAGAATATCATCCTAATTTATCAAATTATGCTCATAAATTGGTGAAAATGGGTGAAGAATTAGCATCTACAGGTTTATTTCCAGCCGGGTTTAAATTAAACCAAGTTATTAAAAGAAAATCTCATAAAGATATTGTCAATGTTATTGTTAATGGCAGGACAGGAGTATCTTATGGTTTTGTAGCTTATGCTGAACCTCCTCATTATATAGGTGAACCAGAAATCACTATTCAAACCTGGGAAAACCTATTACCTGTACCGGGATTTAGTAGTTATCAAATTCGTCAAAATCAACAAGGTAGACGTTATCTAAAACTAAATATCAACGCAGAAAATAGATTTAAACAAATACCTGATATTTGGCTAGTTAGTTCTCGTTCTGGCGCAAATAAAACCGCTTTAAATATTGAATCTGATGTTATTCGCATTGGTTTAAAAGATCAATTACACCTGCAATTACCATTAGGAAATAAATTGAAAAATGCAGATATTAAACCTTCCTATGATATCTATGTCATGTTAGCCATTAGTCTAGCAGCAGCTTTATATACGCCAGAATTAATTAAAAATGGTGCGCCTATAATTCACTTTCATGGTTATCCTCATTATGATTGGTTTCAAGAAAATGAATACTGTGTGGGAATGAATAATCCTTCCGTACCCTGTGGAACTTATGAATCAGGAATTTTTAACTTTTTAGGAATTGCTAATTTAGGCAATCAAATAATTAATAATATCAAATTAATTAGTTTAGTAGAACCAGATCATGGTACAAATTTTATCGCTGATGATTTAGATTATTTAATAACTAGATTAAAAGCCAGCTGTGTCACTGGACTTGAATTAGGTGGTAAAAATTTCCCTTCTCTGAAGAATCAGTAATATCAAAAAGTTTGTCAAGTAGCAAACAGGATCAAAATTTATTTCCCCTTTTTTCTTTTTCCTCCCGACTCCTGCTATATGACGGCTGGGTAAATGTCCATCTTTGCGCCATTAAGGGCGAATTGTGCCACCATGGAAGCAGCCATGGTAATATCGCATCAACCAAGGTGACGATTCAAGACAAAAAGTATTGTTAGCTGTGGGAAATTGTAATAAAATAGTTATTTTCCCCTTGTCAACGAAAATTTGGGCGGAAGGGATGTACTTTCGTCTGAATGTTAGTTAATTGCAAAACACCCTATATACTCCTAACCTTGACTAGGAAATGACTTCAGAAAACTCAGAAACTTACCTAAATCATCCGACTTGGGGTTTACTCTATAGGATCAGTATGGTTGACGAGAACCAGGATCTGTTTACTACGCTCTATGCCCAACGCTTATTTTTTCTGGTAACCAGTGAACTTAAAGTCCTCAAATTTCAACCCATTGGCCGCACTGAAGCTAGAATGATGTTGGAAAATCGTTTACGTATTTTACGCCGCAGTGGTAACTCCCAAGAGTATGATCAACTTCAAGGTGTTTTCCAACGCACGTTCCAATGACTAATTCTATTAGCTCTCGCCTTGCTAATATTCGCCTCTCACTACCCCCTACGGTTAAGTTGATTGCTGTCACAAAAAGAGTATCTACTGAATTTATGCGGCAAGCATACACCGCAGGAATTCGTGATTTTGCTGAAAGTCGTATCCAAGAAGCTGCCAGTAAACAAGCCGAGTTACAAGACCTATCGGATATTACCTGGCACTTTATCGGACATCTCCAAAGTAATAAGGCTAAAAAAGCCTTAGAACTATTTCAGTGGCTTCACTCTGTAGATAATTTGGCACTAGCACAACGCTTAAATACTCTAGCATCCGAACTGGAATTGACCCCGCAGGTATGCTTACAAGTTAAAATCCTCCCGGATGCGAATAAATCTGGTTGGATGGTTCCAGAATTATTTGCTGATTTGCAAGCACTCAATGAATGTCAAAATTTACAAATTCAAGGTTTGATGACAATTCCGCCTCTAGGTTTGAAAGATGCAGAAATCTTAAATGTGTTTAATAGTACCTACAAACTAGCGCGAACCATCCAATCACAAAATTGGTCAAATATTAAGATGCAGCAGTTATCAATGGGTATGTCTGGAGATTATCAATTGGCAGTGCAAGCAGGGGCAACTATGGTAAGATTAGGTACAATATTGTTTGGTGAACGTCCTTAGATAATGCTCTATGTAATTTCTAGTATTGATTTTTTTGAAAAAATATAAGAATTGCATAAGTAATACTGAACTACAAGAGGGGTCTGACCACCTTTATTTTTAATGATCATTAGGCTATAATCTTAACTTATTGTTATAGATTGGTTAATCTACAAGCATTAACATCAGTATCTGTTGATAATTGATCATTTGTACTAAAGAATCAAGTAAGTAGTACAATATAAGTCAAGCATCTACTATAGTTATGAATACTAGCTACAACCTGCCGAAATGCAACTTAGTAGCTAGGAAAGTTAGGGTAATTTTCATCCGGGAGTGTACAACATGGCCAATATATTTTCTAAACTCAGGGATTTTGTCGGTTTGAATGAGCAGGTAGAATACGAATACTACGAAGAAGAAGCCGACGGCGGCGATAATTATCAAAATGTCTATCCGCAAGAACCCCAGCCTACCCCACAGGAAACTACCCCTCCTCGACGTTGGCGGGAAAACCCACCCCCCACTACAGATGAAGTAGCACCAACAGTATCTAAACCTATGAGTAATGTTATTGGTATGCCGGGCGCAATTAATGGAATATCTGAAGTTCTGGTCCTAGAACCCCGAACATTTGAAGAAATGCCCCAGGCAATTCAAGCCTTACGCGAACGCAAATCAGTAGTACTAAATTTGACTATCATGGACCCCGATCAAGCTCAACGAGCAGTTGACTTTGTTGCTGGTGGTACTTATGCCCTAGATGGACATCAGGAGCGCATTGGCGAAAGCATCTTCTTGTTTACCCCCAGTTGTGTACAAGTTAGCACCCAAGGTGGTTTAATACGTGAAGTACCTATCAACCCAGTCCGTCCCGCCCGTCCCCCAGCTACAACAACCTCAGCTTGGGGAAATGAACCCACGCGCATGGCACAGTAGCGCTAAATTGGTCATTAGTTCATAATTTTTCATAGTTTAAAATCCCCAATTAATTATATTCTCTCTAGGGTTTCTTAAAAGAGGATAATTAACTATTAAGAATTGACTACTAATTAGTGACTAATGACAATGAATATTAAATTTGCTTTAATTGGTGGTGGGGTAATGGCAGAAGCCCTATTATCCCGCCTTATTACAATTGGTACTTATCAACCATCAGAAATTATCGTCAGCGAACCCCAAGGGGAACGCCGCAGCTATTTAGAAGAGAAATATGGCATACCTGTAACTACAGATAATAGTCTGGTTTTAGGGGAAGCAAGGGAAGCTGTCATGTTGGCGGTCAAACCCCAAATATTTACTACTGTAGCTCAGGAATTAGCAGATATTCTCCCTTCAGTAAATTCACCTGTGATCATTTCTATACTGGCAGGTGTAAATTTAAAACAATTGGAAGCAGCCTTTAGCCAATTCCCCATAATTCGCTCTATGCCTAACACTCCCGCCACAGTAGGCGCGGGAATAACGGCAATTTCTCTAGGTGCTTACACTTACGCTAATCATAAACAAGTAGCAGAAAAGATTTTTGCTGCTGTGGGGGAAGTGGTGGAAGTTCCGGAAACATTGATGAATGCAGTTACAGGCTTGTCTGGGAGTGGACCTGCTTATGTGGCATTGATGATCGAAGCTTTAGCTGATGGTGGTGTTGCTGTAGGTTTAACCAGAGCAATGGCACAACAACTAGCTATACAAACAGTATTAGGAACAGCTAAACTGTTACAAGAAACCAAAATCCATCCTGCTGAACTCAAAGACAGAGTTACCAGCCCTGGTGGTACGACTATTGCTGGTGTTAGCGCGTTGGAAAAGGCCAGCTTCCGTTCTGCTGTCATGGAAGCCGTCAAAGCCTCGAAAGAACGCGCTCAAGAATTGGGGAATGGTTGATAGGTGAGGTGAATGTTTCTATTTTTATGGTAGCAAATACATCATCACAGCACTTACGCAAAATAACTCTCAAACCCTCTTTTCTTCGTTATCTTCCTTCCTATGCCTTCGGCACGCTTCGCGAACGTGGTTCATTATTCCGTAACTTGTGCGTAAGTCCTACATCTAATGGGTTTTAAATTCATAATATCAAACCTCCTTCGATATTAGGTTGAAATTCCTATTTATCTGTAGTTTCAAATTGTGAAAGAACAATATTTATACGGTTGTGACTTTTAAATAAAATGTGTTACCCTATTATACAAATATTTAGAGTATTTAAAACATTTTTAAGACAATTACCGGAAAAATACTTATGCAAACTGGAAAGATGACCATAGGACAGGCTAAGTTAAAAATGACCCTCTGGAATGCAGAAGCAGAGTCAACTTCAAGTATGGATTTATACTTATGGCTACAAGAGATCGGTTTACCTCAAGAGGTTGTCACGAGATTACACCAGCTGATTCGTAATACTATCAGAGTTGGTAAAAAAGTTGTTTCTATAGGCAAGGTGGTACTGATAAAAATTTTCGAGTTCGTCAAAGCACACCCCTTATTAGTTGCTGGTGCTGGAATATGTGCTGTTGTTGCCTGTGCTATATACAGTTTAACTGTTTCGATTCCATTTTTAGGTCAATTCCTAGAACCTGTGGCTAGAGCTTTAGGAATAGGTATTGTCACCACTGGAGCAGTTGTAGGGCATATACTTGATAAACAATTTACAGGTGTAGGAGCAAATATTGTTGAAGTTGCACGTGAGTTTTTCCAACTGCTGACTGATGTTTTCAGTGCGGTTGCTCATGAAGTCGCTTTTACCTAAATTTACTCAAATATGCCAATAAATATGCAAATAATATTCAGATAATATTCAACTATTTAAACTGGTTTCAACTGGAGGCTTTTATGACAAACAAGAAACTTAGTAAAGAAGAATTACTGAAAGCAATTGAGCAGATAGAAAACAATCCTGATGATCGAATTAATTTTTTAACAGATATTGGTGCTATTGGTGTTGGTGCTGTTGGTGCGGGTGCGGCAGCATTTGCTTTTGGCGGTACAGCAGTCCCTATTCTCTTTGGATTAATTACTGTACCAGTTGCAGCGCCTATAGGAGTAATTGCTGGAGCAGCAGCATTAGGAGGAGCAGCACTTTTTGGTGTTAAGAGGTTTCTCATAGATGGAACACATCAGCAAGGTCAGCGAGAAGAAATACTCAGACAGTTAAAAGAGAAGCTACGGGAAATGGAAACTGAGGAAAGAAAATCTACCATTGGGGACAATGACAAAAATAAGTTTTATAGTTTCCTAAAAGAGCCATTAAAGCTGAATCTGATTAGTCCTGAAGATGCTCAAATATTAATGGAACTTGTAGAAAAAGGTGAACTGTCAATTAGTGACGCTTACCAAGCTGTACAAGAGATATTATCTGAGGTAAGAGGACTACCATTTAAAAGTTAGGCGTTTCATTTTTAAAGATGATTTTCGCGCCAAGTCGCAAAGGAGTTAAGACGCGAAGAAATAAAGAGTGATTTATTCTGCTTCTATAAATCCTTTGATGGTTTCCGCAGGAATGGTAAAAGCAGGATGATTAAATATTGTTTTTAATGCTTCTAAACCACCAGCTTTAAGTGCAGCTATTAATCTATCTTTTAACTTGGGGTTGCTTTTAATTTCCTGTTCAATGGTGTTTGTAACTTCTTGGTTTGTTGCTGTGGGATTGGTTTTAGATAATTGATTAAGTAGTTGTTGAATTTCTGCTGCTGCGTCTGCTAAATTCGGTTTTTGTTCCGGTGTGTAATTAGTTTGATTGACGTTGACAGTACCACCGGTTTGTCCATCTACAATAGCACCTACGTTTGTGCCATCTCGAAAAATATATGTAGAAAATTCTGACATAGAATTACTCTGAATTGGTTTGTTATTAATCACAATATTTATGTTATTATATGATCGTTCTTTATCCCTGTCAAGTTCACTTTGTAATGGTAAAACTGGGTCTTGATTTGATTCTAGAGTTGATAAGTTTACATCATCAATTAACCTCCGAACATTAACCATTTCATAACTACTATCACACTCAACTTGATAACGACCAGCATCCAAACGCTTACGCAATGATTCTAACTGATAAGTATGGGGTGTCTGACTTCCTATACATTTTGTGCAGTTACAAGGAACAAGAGTATCATACTGCAAACGATCAAAAGAACTATGGATTTTTTCCAGTTCGTGGGTAATGATAGTCAGTAATTCTTTTTTACGATTTCCTTCTACACGGATTTTAATTTCCTTTTGATTGTAGTTTTGAATTATTTCAGCGCGAGTTTGATTCTTGTTGATAATGACACCACTTCTCCAAACTTGTTTTTGTTCTTCAATCCAAGGGTGTATTTCTACAATAAAACGGGTAATAATACCTTTGGGCAAAAAGTCGTATTTGTAGCTTAAAATTAAATTATTATTTGGATTCCAGATGTATTCGGGTTGGTTGATATCGAGTAATTGAGGTGCAATATATTGACCGGAAAGTGGATAACATAGTTTAAACCGCATCATCAATTGTAGCAGTTCATCTCTCATGTCTTTATATTCTTCATCTTCCCAAATTTCTGCCAGATTTTCTTGGGTAAAACATCCTAAATTTTTAACCACATTTTTATTATCCAGCACTTTATAAACTGCTGTAGTTCCCCATTCTGGTTTGAGAATAACCCAGTGTTTTAGTATAGGATCTTTTTGGAAATGTAAGCAAACACCAAGATCATGTAAATACTGACTTAGGCGCTTCATATCTTGACTATCTGTTAAATTATTGAGTCTACAAAAATCACAATATTCTGTAAAACTAATATAGTTACGAGGATTATTTTCTAAAGCAAAACGGACTCTTACCCAGATTTTTGGCAAAGGTTTACCAACATGAGGAAGTTGCTTAATATATTGCTGAATGTTGTTTTTAATTTCTGTTAAACCCCTATTGTCAGCTAAGTTAGTTGGTAAAAATTCTTTGAGATTCAGAAATTCCCCCCGTAATTCGCGTTCATTAACTTCGCATTGACGGTTATCTTTTTCATTCTTAATAATAAAAACTGGGCTATTATCACTCAATAATTCAACAACTTTTAGCCAATAATAAAAATCCGTATTTTCTTTACGATCATCTGCAACTAAAGCATAAAGAGAACGGGAAGTCAGAAAAAATTGGTGGGTTTGATGATAGATTTCTTGTCCACCAAAATCCCAGATATTAACGCGAAATTCTTGACCATGATCTAGGTGGAATTTCCATTGAATGATATCAATACCTTCTGTTGATTTTTCATCTGATTTCAGTTGGTATGTTTCATCTTCAATTTTTTTGGCTAGAGATGTTTTACCTGCACCTCCTTCACCAATAATCAATAATTTTGCTTCATATAAAGGTTCTGTTGCTTGTGGATCTTGTACCCGAAAATAGAAGTCGAGGATTTCTTGAATATTACCTGGATTTTCATACCTTTCCTTTGGTCCCAAAATTTCTGGGGGAATAGGAACTGGATTATTACGTAAATCAAGAGATTGGAGATTAGTAAGTTGTCCTATTTCCCGTGGTAAACTGCTGATTTGATTATTATAAATGTTGAGAGATTGGAGATTAGTAAGTTG
>JBJUHT010000026.1:0-23900 GCA_046070105.1 Dolichospermum sp. | reverse complement strand
CCTCATAAGAGCGGAAACCCCTGTAATATGCTGTGTTTCGGGGTTTGGTGCGTTACACTGTCGCTAACACACCCTACTAGCCACTAACACAATTAAAATATATAATAATATAATAAATCTAGATTATGATCGTTGATTCCTTATGCAAATTCCTCGCTTACATCCAGATACTATTGAAGAAGTTAAACTCCGCGCTGATATTGTTGATGTTATATCAGAGTATGTAGTGTTGCGAAAACGGGGTAAAGATTTTGTGGGTTTGTGTCCTTTTCATGATGAAAAAACTCCCAGCTTTACGGTTAGTCCTTATAAACAAATGTATTATTGTTTTGGCTGTCAAGCTGCGGGAAATGCAATTAAGTTTGTCATGGATTTGGGAAAACGTCAATTTGCGGAAGTGGTACTAGATTTAGCAAAACGTTATCAAGTCCCGGTTAAAACTTTAGAACCTGAACAAAGACAAGAATTACAACGTCAAATATCTTTACGTGACCAATTATATACTGTTCTCGCTTCCGCTGCTCAATTTTATCAACACACTTTAAGACAATCTCAAGGACAAAAAGCACGGGAATATTTAACAAAAATTCGTCAATTTCAAGAGGAAACTATTCAACAATTTGGTTTAGGTTATGCCCCTCCTGGTTGGGAAACTCTGTACCGTTATTTGGTGGAAAGTAAACATTATCCACTGCAATTGGTAGAACAAGCAGGATTAATTAAACCCCGAAAAGAAGGAGGAGGATATTATGATGTATTTCGTGATAGGTTAATGATTCCTATTCGTGATCTTCAAGGGAGAGTAATTGCTTTTGGAGGCAGAACTTTAACGGAAGAACAACCAAAATATCTCAATTCTCCTGAGACAGAATTATTTAGTAAAGGGAAAACTTTATTTGCTTTAGATGCAGCAAAAGACGCTATTTCTAAAGTTGATCAAGCGGTAGTTGTAGAGGGATATTTTGATGTAATTTCTCTCCATGCAGCCGGAATTAATAACGCTGTTGCTTCCTTGGGTACAGCATTAAGTATAGAACAAGTACGGCTATTATTAAGATATACAGAATCCAAGCAATTAATTCTCAATTTTGATGCAGATAAAGCTGGAATAAATGCTACAGAAAAAGCAATTGGTGAGATTGCTAATTTAGCTTATACAGGAGAAGTACAATTAAAAATTCTCAATTTACCTCATAGTAAAGATGCTGATGAATATTTACATGATCATACAGCATTCGATTATCAACAATTATTAACAAATGCGCCACTTTGGCTAGATTGGCAAATTCACAATATTATTAAAAATCGAGATTTAAAACAAGCTACCGACTTTCAACAAGTTACCCAACAAATTATTAAATTATTGCAAAATATCGTTAATAGTGATACACTAAATTATTATGTCTCTTACTGTGCAGAAATTCTCAGTTTAGGAGATAGTAGACTTAAACCTTTAAGAATTGAAAATCTCTTAACTCAGATTAAACCTAATAGTCTAAAATCCCTAAGCCCACGTATAAATAAACCGCAACCTCAAAAACCAAAATTATCTTTAGTTAATACGGAACGCAGTTTACTAGAACAAGCAGAGGCATTATTATTAATAATTTATCTTCATTCTTGCGAACAAAGGCAAATAATTATTGAAGATTTAGAAACCCGCAATTTAGAATTTAGTCTTTCTCATCATCGTTTTTTATGGCAACAAATGTTAGAATTTCCATTAGATGAAGTTAATTTAATTTCCAGTGTCCAAAATAGATATTTAGAATTAGCAGAAGACTTAGAAGTAGTTTCCCATATATTTCATCTCAATGAAAAAAATAAAACAGAAATATTACGAACTCCTCATGTTATTCAAGCAGCATTAGCTTGTATGGAAAGAGTATTTCGAGAAAAACGCTATCGTTATTGTATGGAACAATGGGAAAAAATAGATCCTCAAACTGAACCAGAAAAAGATAAATATTATGCTGAAGCTATATATATAGAAAAAATCCATTTACAAGACCTTGAGAAACAGCGACAATTTTCTATTAACGACTTAATTTAGGAAATTCTGTAGCTTGGGTTTAGTTCCTCGACCCAAATTACATGACTATAAATCATAAAGAATTTTTTATTTTAAAATTTTGAACAGATTTATAGCGTTTCCCAGTTTACAGCAATTTTAATGTACTTGTACCACACTTTTGTTTTTATATTCCTTTCTTCCTTTGCGACTTTGCGCCTTTGCGTGAGACATTAAAATGTGGTTTATTAATCAAGTACAAAATTATCTGCGTTTATCTGCGGTCAATTATTACTGCTAATACCTTACTTGAATGGGAATGGCTATAAGTCAATATTCAAAAGAAAAAATTATCAACAACAAAATCCCCAACTTCTCTAAGAAGTCGGGGATCTAATTCTACTTTATTAACTTATTAATTGACCTTCCTTCTGGGAAACCAATCATCTAAAATCGCGTAGAATACAGGCACAACAAATAAACTCAGAATAGTAGAACTGACCAAACCACCGGCAATAGAAACAGCCATGGGAGACCGCAATTCTGAACCTGCACCTAAACCCAAAGCAATAGGAACCATCCCCAAAATAGTCGCTGCTGTAGTCATCATAATGGGGCGTAAACGTACAGGACCTGCTTTGAGAATTGCCTCAGTTTTTTCTATTCCAGAATCTCGTAATTGGTTAATGTAATCTACAATTAAAATCGCATTTTTGTTAGTAATTCCCAGCAAAAACACAAAACCAATCAGAGATATCATGCCAAAATCACTTTTGGTAAAAAGTAGTGCCAACAATGCTCCCACAATTGCTAAAGGTAAAGAAAGACCAATAACTATCGGGTCACTCCAACTTTTAAACAACCAAATCAGCACCACAATAATACAAAGCGCCGATAATCCTAAAGTTGTGCCAAAACTGCCAAAAACCTGATTTTGACGGGCAGAATCTCCACCTAAATTTAAAGAAACACCCGCAGGTATGACAGCCTGAGCTTCAGATACTACAATATCCGTTGCATTACCTAAAGTCAGATTTTGTCCCAGGTTAGCGCCAATATAAACCACTCGCTGATGATTTAACCTTTCAATTTGCAAAATTGTATCTTGTTGATGAGATTCACCTGTAATAGTCACATCAGCAAAACCAGATATTTTCTCAAGTCGTGCTTTCACCGCTTTAGCTGCTGTAGTCAAAGCCTGAAGGTCTTTACCCTGTAAAGCTACTTGTAGAGGTTTTTGTCCACCAGTGTCTACAAATTGAATATCTTCTACACTTGTGGTGACACCGGTCAATTTTGGTAAAGCAGCGCGGAGTTTGTCTTGGACTTGAGCCGTTTTTACTTTTTGTTCTGTTTTGAGCTTAACGTACAACGTCCCTTTATTTGGTTCACCTTCACGAGAACCCACAGTTGTAAACACTGTAGCCACTGCGGGGGACTTTCTCACCACTTCTTCCAGTTTCTTAGCAACATCCAAAGAATCGTTTAAAGGATTAGGAATGGGAATAGAAGATGATGAAGCAGCCAAAGCCGCAGCAGACAAAGACGAATTTCCTAATTTATCTTTTTGTCCCCTTTGTATTTCCTGTCCTCGTAGTTGTCCTTCTCCTCTTGGCGCTTCTTGTCCAAGAGCCGCAGGAAGACTAGGTAAGGAAGCAGTATAGACAATATTAAATTCTCCTCGGTCAAGTTTGGGAATAAAGCCTTTGGGAATTAGGGGAATTAGGGCAATACCGGCAATTAAACTAACTACAGCTAAACCCACAACTATCAAACGGTGCTGCAAAGACCAAGTTAACAAATTGCCGTAAGCTTGCTCAAATTTCTGCCAAATTCTACTCTGCTTCTGGGGGGAATTAATTGGTTTAGGCTTGAGCCAGTAAATAGCTAACACAGGTGATAAAGTTCGGGCTACTAACAAAGATGTCAGCATGGCCGCAGAAACAGTAATCCCAAAGGGTTTAAAAAACTGTCCAATGACTCCACCCATCAAACCGATAGGTAAAAATACCGCTACCGCTGTTAATGTGGCTGCGGTGACAGTTAAACCAATTTCATTAGTAGCTATCAGGGCGGCTTCCCGTGGGGTTTTGCCGTTTTCAATATGCCGCATGATGTTTTCGACATCTACTATGGCATCATCCACTATTGAGCCAATTACCAAGGCTAATGCTAACAGGGTAATGGTTTCTAAATTAAAGCCATATATCGCCATGACGATAAATGTCCCTAACAAGGATATGGGAATGGCTAATGCAGAAATTAGGGTAGCTTGCCAATTCCATAAAAAGGGAAAAATGACAACTACCGAGAGGATGATAGCTTCTATCAGGGCATCTATGGTAGAATGGGTAGCATTACGGATATATTCGGCTTGGGTAGCAGCTAAGGTCAAGGTGACATCTTTGAAGTTAGACCTGAGTTGTTGTACTTCCTTTTCTACCCCACTGACTACTTCTAGGGTATTAGCATTTCCTTTTTTAATCACCTGGAAGGCTAAAGCGTCTTGACCATTAAACCGGACTAATGTTCCACCGGTGGTCTCTTGGGGATTTAATATTCCCCCCCCTAACAATGACACTTTCAGCACTCCTGGTAATTTAGCTATCCTGGGAAGGATTTTATCTTTTGTCAGTTGTCGTAAATTATCAATATCCTGGACAGAACTTTCAACTGCATAGGTGACAGCGGCTGATTCGTTTAGATTCAGGGGAACGATTTTTTTGTTTGTATTTTTGGGTAGATTTAACTGATTGACTATTTGGGTAATTTTGCTAGTCGCTGTTTCTAAGTTCGTACCGACAATAAAGGAGGAAACTACAGCACTTTGACCAGGATAGGTTGATGAACGAATACCCTCAAGTCCTACTAATGATTTTAGGCTTTCCTCTATGGGTTTGGTTAGTTTTTCTTCTGTATCTAAGGTGTTGGTTAGGGGTGCTTGGGCTGTCACTACCACCACCGGAAAGGTGATGTCTGGAAATAAGGCATATTTGAGAGAACTCAATGCCAGAACCCCAGCTACAGCTATACTTATCCAAAAGCAAACTGTAACTGGTGAAAACTTAATTGCTAATTTGGAAATATTAAAGCTTTCACGGGCGGATGTTTGGGTTGTTTTGGTCTGTACCATCTGATAAAATTATGATCTTAGTCATTATTAGCCGTTGGTAATCGGGAATAGTTTTTACCCATTACCCACTATCCATTCTCTATTCTGTACCCTACGAAATGCCAACTCTGATTTTAGTCCCCCAGGGAGCAGAACATCAAGCCGTCTGTCGTGGATTAAATCCCATCTCCAGTTCTTTACCCCAGGTATTGACTATACCGATGGGAATTGCACCAGTGCAGCAATATTTACATAATTTAACCGAAAATTTAACCCATGCCTGTGAAGATTCTATCTTGATGATGGGTTTATGTGGTAGCCTCAGCGGAAAATATCAGGTTGGAGATATTGTTTTATATCAAAGTTGCTTTTATCAAGGACATCTACAAGAGTGTCATAATTATTTTACGGCAGATATATATGCCCGACTTGGTAATCATGTATCTTTAGTCAAGGGGTTGACAAGCGATCGCATTGTATGTACATCCGCAGAAAAACACCACCTACATCAACAATACGGTACGGACGTTGTAGATATGGAAGCATATCCTTTCCTAGAATTTTTCCGTCAATTCCCAGACAAACAAGTGGCTATATTACGAGTAGTCAGTGATGATTCTCACCATGATATCCCCAATATCGCATCAGCGATTAGTGAAAACGGTTCTTTACGACCTTTTCCTCTAGCTTGGGAATTTATCCGTCAACCACAGTCAGCTAGGCGATTAATTACTGGTTCATTGCAAGGACTCAAGGTTTTAACAGCAGTTACTCAATTATTATTTACCCAAGATCACCCCAATTTTAGATTTTAGATTTTAGATTTTAGATTCGGAAATCCGATTTTAGAGAGGTTTCATGGAACGTCTTGACATAGTAAGGACACTTCTAAGAGGATGTTTGAAAAGTTTCCGGCGATTATAAATCGCAACTACACAAACAAAGTCCACGCAGGTGGACTAAGGTTAAGGTCAAATCAAAGACTCTGAACCCACCTATTCCTTCAGTCCTGAAGGAATAGGTGGGTTTCGTCTGTGTAGACGCTCTAGTCGCCCAGGGAAGTATGAATTTAGACTTTTCAAACACCCTCCAAGATGAAGTAGGAAGAAAAAGCCGACTTTTTTTATTTTTACTATTAGTTTAGTTAGCTTTTTTGGATTGGTAAACTCTACCTTTCCATTCACCCCCACGTCCTTGCCAATAACGCCATGCGGAATCTACTGTCATTAAGGTATATAAAAAAGCAATAATTGGTAAACTAAACGCAAAAATTGCGGGACATTTATAAAAGCGAATAATTGGCAAATAAGCAAAAGTCATGAGTAGATATGCTGTGAAAGATACTATGGTCATTGTCGGATTTCCTAATAACACTCCTAAAATAACTCCTGTTGGTGGTAATAAATAAACTAAAGTCATTCCTAATAAACTACCCACTAGTAATAAAGGGGAATAATTAAGTTGTGTATAAGCACTTCTAGCTACCATATCCCAAATTGTTTTCAGGGAATTGTAAGGGCGTAAACTGATTGTTGAAGTGCTTAGTCCTAACCAGATTTGACCATGATTTGATTTGACGGCTTTTGCTAAGGAACAGTCATCAATTAAAGCCTGACGAATTATTTGTAACCCACCAATTCTATTTAGGGCTTCTCTGTGTATTAAAATACAGCCTCCTGCTGCGGCGGCTGTGGTTTTTTGGGGGTTATTTACCCAAGAAAAAGGGTAAAGTTTTTGGAAGAAAAAGACGAAAGCGGGAATTAACAGTTTTTCCCAAAAGCTTTGACAGCGCAAGCGCACCATGATAGATACCAGGTCTAAATCCTGGGACTCCGCTTTGGCTACTAAGCGCCGCAAGTTACTAAGATCATGTTCTATATCCGCATCTGTTAGTAAAAAATAGTCTGGTGTCAATTCACTTGCTTTTTCTATTCCTTGTGCCATTGACCACAATTTACCTGTCCAACCTGTAGGTAATGATTCGCTGGAGAAAATCTGCAATTTCTCGGTTTTATCAAGAGCGTAGGCTACTCCTTGGGCAAAATTTGCTGTACCATCGCTACTTTGATCGTCTACTAAGAAGATGGTGAAATTACCAGTATAGTCTTGCAAGAGGAGCGATCGCAAGCTAATAGGAATAACATCCGCTTCGTTACGCGCTGGTACTATTACACACACTGTCGGTAATGTTTTTTTTATAACGCTTTTATCTGTTTCTAATTGGTGATTAACTTGCCAAAATTGTCCCCAAAATAAGAGTAAAAATAACCAAGTTATTAAGGATAGAAGGGTGAAGGTTAATACAATTGTTATCATAATTTTCGCTTTACTCCAATTCAAAATTTAATTATTACTGATTTGGATAGAATACAATGTTTGCTCTGATTTCGGTTATGTTATTAATTAATATTCGCTGTTGAGGAAGTATTTTATGCAAACACAAGATAGGGTAAAAGTCAAGCAAGTTGTAGATGCAATTACGGCCAGTCAAAAATATCTGCTTTCGATGCAAAATAGAGATGGTTATTGGTGGGCTGAGTTAGAATCTAATGTTACCATTACTTCTGAGGTTGTTTTGCTGTATAAGATTTGGGGAACGGATAAAAATAGACCTTTAAATAAAGTTGAAAATTATCTGCGTTCTCAACAGCGAGAACATGGAGGTTGGGAATTGTTTTATGGAGATGGTGGGGATTTAAACACAACTGTAGAGGCTTATATGGCTTTGAGATTGTTAGGTGTACCCGCTACAGACACCGGACTAATAAAAGCGAAATCCCTAATTTTGGCTAAAGGTGGTATTAGCAAAACTCGCATTTTTACCAAGTTACATCTAGCTTTAATTGGCTGTTATAATTGGCGCGGACTTCCTTCTTTACCACCTTGGGTAATGTTGTTACCGGAGAATTTTCCTTTCAATATTTATGAACTTTCTAGTTGGGCGCGTTCTAGCACTGTACCATTATTAATTGTCTTTGATCGTAAACCCATTTTTAAAATTGATCAACCCATTAATTTAGATGAATTATATGCTGAAGGTGTAAATAATGTCCGATGGGAATTACCAAAAAATGGCGATTGGTCGGATATATTTAATATCCTCGATGATGGTTTCAAATTAGCAGAAAGTCTCAATTTTGTTCCATTGAGAAATGAAGGTATTGAAGCCGCAGAAAAGTGGATTTTAGAACGTCAAGAAGTTACCGGAGATTGGGGGGGAATTATTCCCGCAATGTTAAATTCTCTGTTAGCTTTAAAATGTTTAGATTATGATGTGAATGACCCAATTATCCAGCGAGGTTTAAAAGCAGTTGATAATTTTGCTATGGAAACAGAAAATAGTTACTGTGTACAACCTTGTGTTTCTCCTGTATGGGATACAGCGTGGGTGATTCGGGCTTTAGGGGATTCAGGTTTTCCCGCAGATCATCCGGCTATTGTGAAAGCAGGAGAATGGTTAATAGAGAAACAAATTCTCGATTATGGTGATTGGAATGTGAAAAATAAGCAAGGGAAACCTGGTGCTTGGGCGTTTGAATTTGACAATCGTTTTTATCCAGATGTGGATGATTCGGCTGTAGTTGTTATGGCTTTACATCAAGCGAAATTACCAAATGAAGAACTGAAAAAACAAGCTATTAATAGGGCTTTAAATTGGATTACAACTATGCAATGTCAAGCAGGAGGTTGGGCGGCTTTTGATCTTGATAATGATCAAGAATGGCTTAATTCTATCCCCTATGGTGATTTGAAAGCTATGATTGATCCAAATACGGCTGATGTCACTGCTAGAGTATTAGAAATGTTGGGGGCTTGTAATTTATCAATTCCAGCAAATAATTTAGAAAATTCTTTAAATTATCTTTTGAAAGAACAAGAAATAGAGGGTTGTTGGTTTGGTCGTTGGGGTGTAAATTACATTTATGGAACTAGCGGCGTTTTATCGGCTTTAGCTTTAATAAATCCTCTCAAATATGGTGAAAATATCGCCAAAGGTACAGCTTGGTTAGTCAAAGTTCAAAATAATGATGGTGGTTGGGGAGAAACTTGTTTTAGTTACAATGATCCTAGTTTGAAAGGACAAGGACAAAGCACTGCTTCCCAAACAGCATGGGCTTTAATTGGCTTGATTTCCGCCGGTGAAGCAACTGGTAAATTCGCTATTGATAGTATTGAAAAAGGGATTAATTACCTGTTAACAACACAAAAATTAGATGGTACTTGGGAAGAAAAATACTTCACTGGAACTGGTTTTCCTTGTCATTTTTATTTGAAGTATCACTTCTATCAACAGTATTTTCCTTTAATGGCTTTGGGACGATATCAAGCAATCAAGCAATAATTGAATCACAGAAAGTAGGGATAATTTATGAATTATCCCTCACCCTCACAAGATAAGAGACCCAATTTCTTTATTAACTTTAATGAAATTGAGAAATATCCCGATAGATATACCTCTATCTATTTCTTGAGGATGAAGTTAAGTCAATAATTAAGATTTAGACTAAAGTAAGTTTACTATTCAAATTATGAGTTATAGCAAATTAAGATCAAATTAATATCAAGCTTCTTCACAGGATTAAATAAAGAAGTCGGGAATATTACTCAAAATAAAATATTGATTACCGGAGAAAAAAATGCAATATAATGAGTTTATAATCCATGTTCAAAGTCTAGCGCAATCAGAATCTCTTGAGGAAGCAGAAGTCGCTACCCGTGCTACTTTGGAAATTATTAAACAAATTGTTCCTAGTGCTGAAAGAGAGGAATTAGCAACACAAATACCCGCAGAATTAGGGGAATATTTACGTGGAGGTGAAGCAGACCCTATTGAAGCTTTTAATCTACAGGAATTTATTGAACGTATTAGTGAAAAAGAAAATGTGAAACCTACTATCTCAATTATTCATGTCCGCGCTGTTTTTGCTGTTTTACAAAGTGCTATTTCTCCAGATAAATTCCGCAAATTTTATGACTATTTTTCCCGTGACTATGAGGAGTTATTTAGTGTTTTATTACAGAAATTTTAATGTACTTATACCACACTTTTGTTTTATATTCCTTTCTTCCTTTGCGACTTTGCGCCTTGGCGTGAGACTTTAAAATGTGGTTTATTTACCTAAAAATCGCTGTAATAAATCAAGCATCTTTTTGATTAGGAGAAATTTCCCCGTTCAAAATTATAATTAGCCCTAGCCTATTATATACCTAATTTCTTTGAGAAGTTGGGTATATTTTTGTTTATTTTGTTTATAGTAGGGAACAGAGTTAAAATTCCTTCATAAAAAATTCAAAATAAATTATAATTGCTAAAGTTCAATATCAAGATCAATTGATTTTTTAAAATTATGCTGACTTTTACCCAACGTCAACCACCTGATATTCCCACTACAGTTAATATTACTCTTTTATTAACTGCGGAAGAACGGACTCGTAGCCGTTATAAATTTATATTAACAGATGGTCAGGAGATTTTTTTGCGTTTACCTAGAGGGACAATATTAAATGATGGTGATATACTTATTGATGAAAACCACAGTATTTATATGAAAATAATTGCTAAACCTGAACCTGTTTTAACTGCTTACGCGGAAATTCCTTTATTATTAAGGGCTGCGTATCATTTAGGAAATCGTCATGTAGCTGTGGAAATTACTCCCACATATTTACGCTTATCTCCAGATACAGTTTTACTGGCTATGTTGACACAATTGGGTTTACAAATTAAAGAGGAAATCGTACCTTTTAAACCAGAATTAGGGGCTTATGGAAATCACTCTCACTCATAACAATTTTTTGGCGATTTTACAATTAGCAAGTCCCGCTTTACCTGTAGGTGCTTATGGTTATTCGGAAGGTCTAGAAATATTAGTAGAAAACGGAACTATTACTAATATAGAAAATCTCAAATTTTGGCTCAAATCTGAGTTAATTTATGGTACAATTCGTCTAGATGCTGGAATAATTATTAGGGCTTTTCATGCTACAAAAAATGATGATTTTCAGGCTTTAAAACACTGGAATTTATGGTTATCTGCTGCTAGAGATACAGAAGAATTAAGGGCTGCTAGTTGGCAAATGGGACGCTCTCTGATACAATTATTAAGTAAGCTAAAACCAGAAATTTTACCTTTAGTCAATGCTGTGGGTTATCCTAGTAATTATGCGATCGCTTTTGCTATAGCTTGTGCTTATTGGGATATAAATATTCAAGCCTGTTTATTAGCTTATTTACACAGTTGGGCTAATAATTTAATTACGGCGGGGATCAAACTTATTCCTCTGGGACAAACTGCGGGACAAGAATTATTATTGGGTTTACAACCTTTATTAACTACTACTGTGGAGGAAATTTTGCTCATGGAAGATGATGATTTAGGATGTTGTAATTGGGGTTTATCTTTAGCAAGTATGCAGCACGAAATCCAATACACTAGATTATTTAGGAGTTAAAAACTATGACTGCTTTGAGAATAGGGGTTGCAGGTCCAGTGGGTTCAGGAAAAACGGCTTTAGTAGATGCTTTATGTAAGAATTTACGGGAAAAATATCAGTTAGCAGTAGTGACAAATGATATCTATACTCAAGAAGATGCTCAGTTTTTAGTTCGTTCTCAAGCCTTAGAAAGCGATCGCATTTTAGGAGTAGAAACGGGAGGTTGTCCCCATACTGCTATCCGTGAAGATGCTTCCATGAATTTAGCCGCAATTGAACAATTAGAAGAGAAATTTACTAATTTAGATTTAGTCTTTTTAGAAAGTGGTGGAGATAATTTAGCGGCTACTTTTAGTCCTGAATTAGTAGATTTAACTATTTATGTTATTGATGTCGCTGCTGGTGATAAAATTCCCCGTAAAGGTGGACCAGGTATTACTAAATCTGATTTATTAGTAATTAATAAAACCGATCTTGCTCCCTATGTGGGTGCTGATTTGAATGTTATGGAACGAGATACAAAAAAAATGCGCGGTGATAAACCTTTTGTTTTTACAAACTTGAAAACTCAAGTTGGTTTAGGAGATGTAATTGAGTTTGTGAATGCAGCTATTTGTTAATTGTCTGGTAGCGTAGCCATATCAGGATTTATAGAAGGTAATACATTTTCAAAAATCTGTGCTATATTTATATAGCATTCTAAAAATGCTATTAATTTTTAATTTCCTGATCATACACAATCAACCGATTCAAGGATAAACTAAAAATATGGTAAATAATATCTCATTCATGGTTATGAGTAAAAATATTGATAAAATCAAAGATACAAGAGTAAATTGTTACTCTGTGATGACACAGTTCCAAGTAGGAGAATATCTAAAAAGGGTAAAAAATGCCTTTGAAAATAGAGGAGGTTTAGAAGGACAAAGAGATACTTTAAAAACAAATACTGCTATACGTATACGCAAGAGGATGATTAAAGATATAGAAGCTGGAGCGGTATTACCACCAATAGTTATAGGGGTGATTATTCCCCAGGATAATTTTGCCATTATTGAACAATTAGAAGACAATAATGCTTTTTTAGAATTTATTAACAAAATACCTGAAGATAGTATATCTATTATTGATGGTATGCAACGAACTAAAGCTTTAAGTGTAGCTTTAGAAGATAATGCCAATATTTGCGATCATAAAATTCGTGTAGAATTTTGGATTGCTTCACAAATAAATAGCTTAATTTATAGAATGTTAGTTTTGAATACAGGACAAGTTCCTTGGGATATAAGAAGACAAATTGAAACAGTTTTTCAAGGAATAATTAAAGAACTTAAAGAAAAATTTCCTGTAATTGAAATAATAACACTCACAGACAAAAATTATAAAAATAAACGTTCAGGTCCAGGACAATTTCAATCTGATGATATCATTGAATTATTTTTAGTATTTGGAGCTAAAAAGGTGAAAATAGATATTCCGGAAAGATTAGCAGAGGAGTTTATAAGACTAGATTTTATAAGCTCAACATCAAATCCTAATTTGACTAATATTTTTTATGAAGTAATGTTTTATTTGTATAAATTTGATCAAGCAATTTCTCGATATCAAAATGAAGAAATACAAGGATATTTTCAGAAAGGTAAGGATTTATTTAGTAGTCAACCAGCTTGTGTTGGGTTTGTGACTGCGTTAGCTTTTTCTATATTAGGTAGACCTGGTAATGATTATGAACCAGAAGAGCAAAACCAAAAATGGCAAGATATCAAAAACAACACCAATATACTTTTAACAAAAATAGATAAGCTGAGTAATGATGAAATAGGTAATTTTTTAGATTTTCCAACATTAAATGAATTAATTAGTAAAAAAACAGGTAGAAAAGATTTCTTTGAAAGAGAGTTTTTTCTACAGGCTTTTAATTTATTAATTTCTGAAAAATTTAATATTGATAATATGACACAATGCTGGAGAGCATTATATTGAGATAATTATGTCTAGAAACATGAAAGAAGCTAATAAACATATTGTTCTCCCAACTTCTCGTAGATAGTATAGAAGCAATAAGAACTAAACAAATAGCTAAACAGAATAAAAAGCAAAAAAACAATATTTTCTCCAGCGCCGTCAGAACTTGAGGAGGACTGAGCAAGCAAAGAAGTAATGTGCCAATTGTATTGTAGTAGCAGCATTTGATCCTAATAACATCAAAGTTCAATCAACTTTTAAGTTACTATCTTAAAAATCATTATTAAATCAATAATTTAAACAAAAATTCGCTTTTTTGTTACGAAAGTATACTAAAAAATAAAATTTATTTTCTTCAACCCTAAACTTAACCCTACTGGGAACAAAAGTAGTTATCATTGATATTAGGGTTTTTTTTCTTTCCTTCCCCTGATAAATTTTCTTGTAAAAATTAAACTGAATGATTATATGTATAATTACAAACAAGCTATTTCATCATTATTCTTAGTAGTATTCTGCACTGTTATTACCAGTTGTGATGCTAATAATACCGCTAATAACCCAACTCCAGAAACTACACCCGACAGCAAAATTAACCCCATTCCTGAAAAAGAACCAAAAAAGTCTCCTATTCCCCAAATTGAGCCATATTCGACCAATTCTCAAACTAAAGCTATCTCCGGGAAAACTACCAACGTTACCCTATACATAAGTGATGATCAATGTCAAGAGCTAATTCCTAAAAAAGCCGAGGTTTCCGCAGCAGCACCCATGAATGAGGCCATAGGTAAAATATTCAAAGCACAAAATACAGCAGATTTTAGTGTATCTGGTTATCGTATAAATGTAGATAATGCTGTTGCTACTGTTGATATTCGAGTATCACCCGAATCAAAACGACAATTATTCTCTCTTTCTAGCTGTGAACAGTTTGCATTGTTTGGTAGTGTCCGCAAAACCCTAATGAGCAATTCTGAGTGGAAAATTAAAGATGTCAGCTTTACCGAACGTGGAGAAGATATTACCCTCTAAGGAACGTGAATTAAAGCTAAGTTTCTATCATTTTAATAAAGTCTTTAGCTTTGACGCTGGGAAAAATACTCATACTAAAACACTTAATGGCTTAACAATATAATCTTCTTTAGGGATAGGTTGATGATCAGCCATTAGACTTTCAAGATATAATTCTACAGCTTCTGTTATATTGGCGATCGCTTCTTCAAAAGTATCTCCTTGGGAATGACAACCCTTAAGAAGAGGACAAAAAGCGTGATAACCTCCGTCTTCTTCCCTTTGGAGAATGACGGTGTAATTGTAAACTTTTTTGTCGTTGTTATTCATATACCGTAAGTTTCTCACCAAAATCTATTTCATTATAAACTGTTTTGATAAATTCGCTAAAGGTTGCAGATTTTAGTGTATCTGGTGATCGTGTAAATGTAAAAAATAATGATGTATAGATTTGAAAGACTCAGTTTAACGGAGGTTCAAGCAATGCTAGGAATTTCATTAGAAAAAAGTCGCGCTTACCAGGAAATTAAACAAGAGGCACGGGAAGAAGGAAGACAAGAAGGAAGACAAGAAGGAAGACAAGAAGGAAGACAAGAAGGACTACAACAAGCAACTTTAAATCTAGTAATTCGACTGTTAACTAAACGGTTTGGAGAATTACCAGCACAGGCAGATCATTCCATTTCTGTTTTACCATTACCTATACTAGTAAGTCTCAGCGAGGCATTATTAGATTTTACCAGTCTCCATGATTTGCAGGTTTGGTTAGATCAGGTAAAGCAGTAAAGTATTTCTGATGGCAATTTTTCGGTTATGGTAGGGGTTTAGCAATGCTGAACCCTCATAAAAATGACCACAATCACAATATAGCACCCTGTGTATTTAGGTATCTTCAGAATAAACTCACCATAGTAAAGATTTTCTGCTGATTTTACCCAAAAGCAAAAACACTCTATTAAGATATAAGGGTCTTGAGTCAACGGTCAAAAATCTATGGATGTCAAGCTGATTTTAGTGGTTTTAACTGTTATATTTACTGTTTCGTGCTTATTCTTTGGTACGAAAAATGGCTTTTATGATTCCAAAAACTATCACGGTAATGGTTCTGCACATTAACAGGAGTAATAATTTACGTTTCCAACTTTCACAACTTTACTGAAGAATATTGCTAACAACCAATTTTCTCAGCTATTAGTTTGATTGAGGGGAGGATCATGATCAATAATATATCAATTGATGCTCAAGAAACCGCCAATGAGTTAGAATGTTTACCCTACAGCGTTCAGCATCAAAATGAAGGGGTGTGTCTACTAGTCAGAATCGGTCCCCACCGAATTCTGCTGGATTTTGGTCTGGCAAATATTTTACCTGTAATTAAGGACTTGACTAAATCACCACAATGTGCTAATCCATCTACACCAGCGGATTTAGTTATAGTTAGTCATGCCCATCCAGATCATAGTAGAGGATTATTTGCGCTACATCAGGCTTTTCCTGCGTTACCTATATATGCTAGTGAGGTGACAACGAAGTTATTACCGCTAAATTGGAAAGAAGCAGAATTAGGGAACATTCCCTCATTTTGTCAAGCCTTACCATTGCGATCGCCTATAGAAATTAAAGCAGGTTTAATAGTAGAATTATTCCCCGCAGGACATTTACCCGGCGCTGTGGCTATTCTCTTAACCTACCACACCCCCAACAGAGATTATAAATTACTTTATACTGGTGATTTTTTCCTCTCTAATTCCCGATTAGTCGAAGGATTGCGACTCGATGAATTACGAGGTTTAAATTTAGACGTGCTGTTAATTGAAGGTAGTTATGGCACATCTCGTCATCCCCATCGTCGTCACCAAGAAAATCAACTAGCAGAAAGGATTCATCGCGCTATCAGTTCTAGCGACTTAGGGGAAAACTCTTCAGTAATTTTACCAACTCCAGTCTTAGGCTTAGGTCAAGAATTACTCATGCTGTTACGTTCCCATCATCACTTTACAGGTAGGGATTTAGACATTTGGGTAGATGGTGAGGTAGGGACTGGTTGTGATGCTTATTTAGAAATTTTAACCCATCTTCCCGCTTCAGTACAGAATTTTGCGCGTCATCAACCTTTATTTTGGGATGAGCGGGTAAAACCCCGTGTCAGAAGATTAAAGCCGGAAAATTTAGGAACTTTAGGCACATCTCCTTGTATTGTTATTACAGATTATTCAGCAGATTTACGTAAGTATATCCAAGGAAAGAATGGTAATTGGCTGATTCTTGTCCCGGAAAAGACTAATCTGCTTAATCAGCAATATATAGCGCCAACAAAAATTGAAACTTATCTGTTAGCGCAACATAGTGATGGACCTGGAACAACCCAGCTAATTCATAACTTACGACCTCAGCACGTTATTTTTGTGCATGGTTCTCCTAGTTACCTAGCGGACTTAACTTGTTTAGAAGAATTACAAAACCGCTATCATGTCCATTCACCCGCCGCCGGAACTTTGGTAGAATTACCAATTGGAGAGACATTTTTACAACCAGATGCACCAGAAACTAATTATGGGGGGGAATTGACAGAATTGGGATCTGTGATTACTATTACGCTTCCAGATACCTTAACAAGCGACCCTCGCTGGCGACAATTTGCTGATACGGGTTTAATAGCAGCCCGTTGGCAAGGTGAAGATTTGGTGTTACGGGGGTTATCCCCGCGAGAGTTATTAAACTCAAGTAACCTTCGTCCTCACGGAAGTGATGTTGACTGCTGCGGTAATTGTAGACATCAAAGGGGACAACGGTGTTGGAACTCCGCTGCCCCCTTATATAATTTCAAAGTTACCCTTGACGGATACTGTCCTGCTTTTGAACGCTTGACGTGAATTTAATTTAGAAGCGTTTAATCTGGATTTAGGTCAGTATAAGGGTTATGAATGCGCTCGGCTTCTGGACAGTCATCAGTTGTCAGCGGTTCTATATTACCGCGTTGTACGGAGGATAATTTTTGAGTGACAGAGCCGATGCTTTCGAGACGAACCATTTCCTCCCAAGAACAAACTTCATCTTCTTCGTCTGTTTCATAGCGTAAAGTCACTAAATCACCCTCGATATCAATAATGCGGGCCCGCTCTATCCAGCGCTGTTGATCCCGCAAAAAAACACATACCTCCCGCCCGTCGCAACACAGTTGATAAATCTTGCGGTGTAGCATGTAGTGCTTCTGCCTTTTTATACAACGTAGTTAAACCTGTCAAATTTGGGTTTTGTGCCGGGAATATCAACCTTTAACAGGTGAAGTTCGCGGTCAGAAACCAGGAAACCAGTAAGTTTAGTGACTCAATTTTACCACTTATTTTTAGTCATTAGTGTTAGATGAAAGTTTGGGTCTTAATTTTCAGTTTACCGCATTAGTAGAGCAGTTGTGCAAACTGTCAACACAGATATTTTTTTGACTTGATGTTTTCAGAGAGAAAGTTAGTATTCCCGACAAAAACATTATTTTTACAGATCATAACATTATTTATGATCTGGTATGTATTATTGACAGATAATTTGCAGTTGTTTAATTTAGACTAAAAACTGCCGGAAATCTTCATCTTGCTCGCTCAATTGTACCCAATCTAAGTTAAGGGCTTGAAATTTCTGGACTAGGCGATGGCAGGCGGGACGTTCCGTGGCATAATGGCCAGCATCAATTAAAATTATACCCAAATCACGGCTTTCTTGGAATTGATGGAATTTACAATCGGAAGTTAAGTAGACTTGGGCATTAGTTTTGACCACTGCTGAAATAAAGCCCGCCCCAGAACCGCCTAAAACCGCTACACGGGAGATTTCTTGTTTTAAATCTGCTGTAGGTGAAAAAATCAGGTGAGGTGAATTTAGTTGGGTTTGAATATGATGAAGTAACTCTTGTAATGTTAACGTAGATGCAAGCATTCCTACACGCCCATAACCTAAACCAGATTGAGTAGGGATAATGGGTGATATTTGTTGAAGTTGGAGAATTTGCGCTAAAACATCAGCAGTGCCATCTGCCACTTGGTCAAAATTAGTATGTGCGGTGTAAATACCAATATTGTGGGTAAAAGCTAACCGCATGATTTCCGTTAAAGCTTCCCCAGCGCGGAAAGATTTGGGGGGATGAAAAATCAGGGGATGATGGGCGAAAATAAGATTAGCATGGAGAGCGATCGCTTCTTGGATAACTGCTAAAGTTGGAGTTAGACAGACTAAAACCCGTGCTTCTTGGTTTAAAATACCGGGTTCAACTTGCCAACCGCAATTATCCCAACTTTCGCACCAAGAGGGATTTGCCCATGTTTCAAACCAGATAATTAAATCAGCAACGTTCATTAAATTCAAATAAATCAATAGTAGATTAAACGTATTTAATTATAATCCCATGAAAGGAAGACGTTTGATAGTGTTTTCCTTAATTAGATATGCCACTTATGTATAAATTTAGTTTTATATATTCGACCTGTTAGAGACTTTGGGGATCTTATTGTGATGATAAAATGCGTATTTATTGTAAATTCAGATTTAGGCAAGGGGCAAAACTGTCACCAAATTGCCCATTACCAAATTTATTAAATGGTTAGATCTTTTATTAATTGAATCACCCTTTTCTTAACTTCATCGCGGACACGGAGAAAAGTATCAATACCATGACCTTCTGGATCATCAAGTTGCCAGTCTGCAAAAACTTCTCTTGATAGCCATGCTTCTGGTAAATTGACTCCACAACCACAAAGAGAAATTACAGCATCAAAATCTTCAGGATGAAAATCACTTAAACATTTAGAACTTTGATTACTAATATCAATGCCGATTTCTGCCATAACTTCCACAGTCATAGGATCAACATAACTTGATGCTAAACCAGAACTAACAACAGTAATTTTACCTGCTCCTAAAGTTTTCGCAAAACCTTCTGCCATTTGGGAACGACGGGAATTTTTTTTGCAAACAAACATGACTTTTTTCATAATCTTTGTAGTTGTAAATAGGTTGACAAAAGAAAAATTTTAGGAAACTTATAAAACCTTGGCGGCTTTTTATTGACGTTCACTGTGGCGATCTGTGAGATAATCAACTTGATCACGTAATAGCAAAATAAAAATAATATTCTGGGTGGATGATCGAAATTTGTCATTGTTACTCCTTTATTCTTTGAAATCTCGAAAACTATGGGAGATTATGCCATAAACTTGGACTGCAAACTGTGAACCTAAAATTGGTGCTACCCAATAAACCCAATGATGTTGCCAAATTACGCCTACTAAAGCAGGTCCAAAAGACCGGGCAGGATTCATACTTGCACCAGTAATAGGACCCATAAAAGCGGCTTCCAATGCTACTGTTAAACCAATAGCTAAACCAGCAAAACCAATGTGGGCGCGACGATCTAATCCAGATCCTAAAATCACAAACATTAAAATGAAAGTGAGAACTATTTCTAATATAAAAGATTGCCAACAATTGCCATTTAAGGGTAAAGTCACACCTAAATTAGCCACATTTCCTAAACTAATTAATAGTAAACTAGAAGCCAAAATAGATCCGAATAATTGAGCTAAAATATAGGGTAATACCCGCCTTTTTGGAAAAAAACCACTAGTACAAAATGCTAATGTTACCGCAGGGTTAAAATGTGCGCCGCTGAGATGTCCTAAACTGTAAATTAATGCAGCCACTACAGCACCAAAAACAAAACTAATTCCCAGATGTGTAATAGCTCCTTGACTAATATTATTAACCATGATAGCGCCCGTACCAGTAAATACTAAAATAAAAGTCCCAATTGCTTCTACTAAAACTTCTCGCCTAAATTGATAAATTTCCCAAAAAAATGATTTCATAGTGCGCCTGGAGTACGGGAGTACCTATGTGTGAGAAAGAAAAAATGCAGTTCAATATTCACCATACCATGAGATGTAAAAATTCATCAAAAAAAATTGATATACTGTTTATAAGCAGCAGAAAAAATGTTTTTAACCAGTTGCTAGTTTCCGGGACAAAAAGACGTTTGTTCACTAACGGCAATCCGAGTGGTAGATTTTGAACTAAAGTGAAGTAGAAGCCTTTTCCTGGCGTGGAGAATCACAAATTGTGAAGTTACAGCGACCAATATTAGTGGGAGGACTAGGACTATCGTTCTCCCTGTGGATGTTAGACAGTTGGCATGATTCAATAGTTCAAGTAGGAGAGTTGGGAATTTTGACTGCTTTGGCTGTTGGTGGGGGTTTATGGTTATTGCGGAAAAATCAGCCCCCCTTAGGTGAACAGCTAAATGATACAGTTGTAGACAGAGAGTTTGTACTCAAAGCGATCGCCCAAACCAATGTAATAATTAATCAAATTGCTCAAGAATCGGCTGATTATCCTTCTTTAGCAATTCTCCGCGAAAATCTCGCTAAATTGCCTTTAGAATTGGCAAGAAAGGAAATTAGAGTGGCAGTTACTGGCGGTAAATTTGTAGGTAAAAGTACGATTATTAAAGTTCTGAAAAATACTTTAACTTTTCCAGAAATGTCCCTACATTTTACGGAAACAGCGGCTTTATTTTCGGCACTTAGTGAAAATTCTGATGTCGTCACTTTATCAGAAATTCAGAAATCTGATGTTGTCTTATTTCTGACTAATGGTGATCTGACAGATTCAGAATTTCAGGTTTGGGAACAATTAAAAACCGCAAAACAGCCGACATTACTGGTTTTCAACAAACAAGATCAATATCAACCCTCCTCACGGGTTACAGTTTTACAATCATTAAAACAGCGCGTAGGTGCAAATATAGTTGGGACCGCAGCCTGTCCGGTAGCTGTGAAAGTGCGAAAACATCAAGAAGATGGTTCTTTCCGGGAATGGATAGAACAACCAACCCCAGATATCCAGCAGTTAACACAACAGTTAGAACTGATTGGACAACAACGGGAGCAACTTGTTTGTAATACCACACATCGTCAAGTATTATTACTGAATAATCAGGCTAAAAATTGTTTAAATGTTCTAAGACGCGATCGCTCCGTACCGATTATAGAACAATATCAATGGATTGCAGCGGCAGCAAACTTTGCTAACCCTGTCCCTGGGTTGGATCTTCTCGCCACTGCGGCCATTAATGCTCAAATGGTGATAGACTTGGGTAATATTTATCAGCAGAAAATTTCCTGGGAAAAAGGACAAGAAATAGCCAAAACCATGGGAAGTTTGATGTTGAAATTAGGTTTGGTGGAACTTTCTACTAAAGCTGTAACAGGTATTCTGAAAACTAATGTTGCTACCTTTGTCGCTGGGGGAATGGTAGAGGGAGTTAGTGCTGCTTACCTAACCAGAGTAGCAGGATTAAGTTTAATAGAATATTTCCAAGAACAAGAAATTGCTTTAGAATCGGGAAATGCCTTAAATCTGGAGAAATTACGTCAAGTTTTACCAACAGTATTCCAACAAAACCAGAAAATGGCTATTTTGGAAGCCTTTGTCAAGCAAGGTGTGAAACGCTTATTACCGGAAGTAAAACCAGCGGAAGTTGTAGCTTAACCTTTCAGATCCCGTAATTCTTCAAGAATTCCGGGATCTGGGTCATGATATAATCATCAGCATAAATGATGAGAATATACTTAAATTAATCTCTGCTGTATCTACTACCACCCAGCTATGAACCAGATATGCTGTCTCAACCCGGAGTGTCATAACCCACCCCTTCCTGAACAGACCAAATTTTGTACCAACTGCGGAGTTCCCTTAGTAGTATTGAGAAACCGCTATCAACCAGTTAAACCCTTGGGTGGTGGAGGATTTGCTAAAACTTATTTAGCGGTAGATATTGACAAATTAGACGGAAAGTGCGTAGTTAAACAACTGGCACCCCAAACCCAGGGAACAGCGGGACTACAAAAAGCTACAGAATTATTTTTACAAGAAGCACAACAATTACAACAACTCGGTGAACATCCCCAAATTCCCGCCTTACTAGCCTATTTTACAGAAAATAGTCGCCTGTATTTGGTACAACAATTTATTGATGGTGAGAATTTACTCACAGAATTAGAAAATCAGGGAATATTCAACGAGTCAAAAATCCGCACTTTATTACAGGATTTATTGCCAGTTCTTACTGTATTTCATAATCAAGGTATTATTCACCGGGATATTAAACCAGAAAATATCATGAGTCGTCGCAGTGATGGCAAATTTATATTAATTGATTTTGGCGCATCTAAGCAATTACAGGGAACAGTGAAAACAGGCACATCAATTGGTACTTTTGGATACGCGCCTTTAGAGCAGATGCAGGGTGGTAAAGTATATCCTGCTAGTGATTTGTATAATATTGGTGTAACTTGTTTTCATTTGTTAACAGGAGTTCACCCTTGGCAACTTTGGCAGGAAGATGGTTATAAATGGGTAAAAGAATGGCGTAATCATTTACAATCACCCCTGAGTTCAGAATTGGGGCAAATTTTAGATCAGCTATTACAAAAAGAAGCTCAACAGCGTTATCAGTCTGCTGAAAAAGTTTTACAAGATCTAAATCGTTCCCATAATGACAAATATCAACAAGTATCCCATAAATCTCAACCCCAAGCAATACCACCACAGGAGGAGTTGCTAGTGTTCTTCTGTCGCGTCCAGATTTGTAATCTGTAATCTGTAATAAGTAGGTTGGCGTTAAAAATTGTCGTTATAGTGAGGGAACAGGGAACTCTTACAGCAGATTCCATTGCTATGAGGTACAAATTTTAATAATAAAACTCTTGTGGGGTGGGCATCTTGCCCGCCCGTGGTGTACCTCATAACACCAGAAAGTGCTGTAACTGGGAACAGGGAACAGAAAAGAGGTTTCAGGCAACTTTACTTTTCGTTACTTATGTCGGTTTTTTTCCGTTCACCTATTTATTGAAATATTTAACAGTTACACAAAAATATGAAGTCAGAATCAGGATACCCCAGGATTTCAGAATTTACAGGATTTTATTTTGTGGTTAAAGTTACCCGATTTCTCAGATAATTAATGTTAGTAAATGATAAGATTAATAAAACAAGTTGGAGATCTGAATCTCTCAATTGTTAGAATCATTATCCAATATTTACCCAACTTCTAAAAGCCTTTAATGTCGCATTTCTGCCTATAGTTCGACTTTTTTCTAAATATTGAGGAATAACTGCAATTAAAGGTAAATTAGGAAAATTTAAACTAGATTTAGATTCCACATAAACACCATTTTCTAAAACATTAATTTGCAAAATTCCGTTTTCAAACCGCCATACTTCAGGAACTTTTAAACCTTGATATATATTCAAATGGGTACGGGAAGTAATATCAATTTCTAAAGCTAAATCTGGAGGAGGGTCAATTGTTAAATCTAA
>JBJUHT010000025.1:0-44434 GCA_046070105.1 Dolichospermum sp. | reverse complement strand
AGAAACTAGAGATGTTGTCAGTGAAATCAAAGTAAATTCCCCAAATCCAGTGACATCAGAATTGTTAACCACAGAACCAACACAAAAGCCAGAGGATTAACATTCAAGAAGTTAACCAGACGGGGAAGTATGACCAAAAATCCCATTAAATAAACATAAGGAGGAGTAATTAAGAAGATCTACGCTACTGATTTCTATAAATCAAGGGTAACTACGGAGAGATTGTCCCTGCTGGATTACATCCCAGTTGGGATAATAAACGATCAATATCAAAATGCTCAGACATCAGAGAGCGAATACACTCTATTTTAATTGGTTCATGGACGCGAACTTGACCAAAGGTACGGTCAATGATTTCTACCGTGGTGAGAGTATCCAGATCTACAGATAAAATCGGGATTTCTAACTCTTCAGCCCGGTTGAGGATAAATGCAGGCGGTGGTAGTTGTCCGGTTAGAATTAGACATTGAGTAGATGTTTCTAAAGCTGCTTGTTGAATTTCAACTCGGTCTCCCCCAGTCACTACCGCCATATTCTGACGTTTGCGGAAGTATTTGACAGCGGAATTGACATTCATAGCCCCAATGGCTAGACTTTCGACTAATAAATCTAGGCGATCGCTTCGACAGAGAACTTCAGCGTTTAACTGCTTGACTAATTCGCCTACACTCACACTGCGAAGGATATCGCTTTTGGGTAATGTTGCTAGTACAGGAATATCCTGTTTTTCCAAGAATGGACGCAACAGGGTTTGTACTAACTCTGATTTTTCTTCAGGTACTTCATTAATTACGACACCCACTAACCGTTTACCCAATCGCTGTTTAGCAGACAATAACCCTTCAATGGAAGTTAGTGATTGATAACGGCTAATTAAGAGTACAGGAGCATCCAATTTTTCCGCCAATTCCAGTAAGGATAATCCAAATAAATTTCCCTCTGATAAGTTTGCAGGCCCTTCTAATAAGACCAAATTGTTCTTTGGTATTTGTGAATACTTCTCTACTAGTAACTGTTGATAGTTAGTTGTGTCTTTTCCCTGTAAGCGTTTCTGAACAGTATCTTCATTCAAAGACAATAAGGTGGGAGCAATGCGGTTGTCTGGAAGATTCAGGTTATGAGTAATAAACTGGACATCTTCTTCAACCACTGTTCCTGTTGGTGTCTTGACAAAATTACCCAAAGGCTTACCATAAGCAATATCCAACCCATGCAATTTTAGCTGATGAGACAAGCCTAAAACCGTTGCGGATTTGCCACTGTAAGCTTCAACTGATCCAACCAGCAAGTATTTAGCAAGTTTTGGCACGTATGCACTCCTAATTTCAAAGGTTTGTACAATTCAGCTAGGTGTCTATTAATTTTAGTGCTTTCTGGTCGAAGGTAAATAGCTTGATTCAATCTTAATTGCCCCAATTTTAAAAAATAAATGGGAATAAATCCAGCGGTGGTAGCTATTCTAGCGATTTTGATCAAGATAAAAATATCTGTTTAAATAAATAATTTACGCTTTTTGGCATACAACAGCGATTATATGAGACAATCCAGATATTACTTCACATATTAAGTTAATTAATACAGCGGTTTCCGATCTGATGAAGTACAAAGTTGAATCATGAAACTCTTGTGGTGCGGGCATCTTGCCCGCTAAATATGTACCTCATAACACCGGGAAGTCCTAATAGTTCATCAACAAATTAAGCTAAAATAAAATAAATAGCAAAATCCTCGCCAGTATATGGTTACATCAACACAAACCACAACTCAAACTTTATACGACCAAGACTATTATCTGTGGATAAAAACAACCATTAACCAACTTCGCACAGAACAATTTTCTGCTGTTGATTTAGAGAATTTATTAGAAGAATTAGAAACTATTGGTAGAAGTGAGAAACGAGCAATTGAAAGTTTATTAACTAAGCTGCTTGTACATCTACTAAAACTCAAATATTGGGATAGTGAAAGAGAACGTAATCAAGGACATTGGCTAGGAGAAATTAGGACATTTCGCAACCAGATTAAGAAATCTCTTAAAGATAGTCCAAGTTTAAAACCTTACATTTTAGAAATATTTGACGAATGTTATCAAGATGCTAGATTAGAAGCATCAGATCGTTCTCAACTTCCCCTCGATATCTTCCCTCTTATCCCCATTGCTTCATTAGCACAAATTTTAGATGATTGGTTGCCAATAGAAAAAAATCAAGGCTGAAATTTTTTTCCTCTTTCCCTGATTTGAGATTTGAGAGCCAAACTACAGCAGTTTTCAGCGATTTAAACCAGACTTTGATTAACTTCTTCCTTCGCGCCTTCCCTACTTTGCGCCTTTGCGCGAAACAAAAAACGTAGTTCGTTTACCGGCAAAATCGCTGTAAAATCAAAACGACATTGTACTAAATAGCTTTACTGCTAAATGCTGATCATTGAAAGCTGATGTATGTAATTTATATCCTGAATAAACCTGTTCTAGAACCGTTATTATAGTACATAAGTTCTATATTTCCCCATTAACTGCCATTTTAAAATTCATGCTCAAGATTCTTTACTCTTATCTTTATCAGTTGCTACATAGAGTCCTAAACTGTAGATGAGAGTTGAAAAGCAGTCGGGAGAAATTTTGTGAAAAAAGTTTTAGCAATCATTCTTGGTGGGGGTGCGGGTACTCGGCTTTATCCGTTAACCAAGCTTCGCGCCAAACCAGCAGTACCAGTAGCCGGGAAGTATCGTTTAATAGATATTCCCGTTAGCAACTGTATCAATTCGGAAATATTCAAAATCTATGTCCTCACTCAATTTAACTCAGCCTCCCTGAATCGTCACATTGCTCGTGCTTACAACTTTAGTGGGTTTAGCGATGGATTTGTAGAAGTGTTAGCAGCACAACAAACCCCAGAAAACCCGAACTGGTTTCAAGGTACGGCTGATGCTGTGCGTCAGTATATCTGGATGTTACAAGATTGGGATGTAGAGGAATTTCTGATTCTTTCTGGTGATCATCTCTACCGTATGGATTATCGTCAGTTTATCAAGCGTCATAGAGATACAAATGCGGATATTACACTTTCCGTAATTCCCATGGATGATCGTCGGGCTTCGGATTTTGGCTTAATGAAAATTAATCAAGCCGGGAGAGTAATTGACTTTAGCGAAAAACCTAAAGGGGAAGCCTTAGCGCAAATGCGTGTTGATACTACCATATTAGGATTAACGCCAGAACAAGCTCAATTACAGCCATATATCGCCTCCATGGGGATTTATGTCTTTAAGAAAGATGTTTTGATTAAGTTGCTAAAAGAATCTTTAGAACGGACTGATTTTGGTAAGGAAATTATTCCCGACGCAGCTAAGGATCATAACGTTCAAGCCTTCTTATTTGATGATTATTGGGAAGATATTGGGACAATTGAATCTTTTTATGAAGCCAACTTAGCTTTAACTAAGCAACCCCTCCCTCCCTTTAGCTTCTACGATGAAGCAGCACCAATTTATACCCGCGCTCGTTATCTACCACCCTCTAAACTGTTGAATTGCCAAATCACAGAATCTATGATTGGTGAAGGTTGTATCTTGAAAGATTGCCGGATTCAACATTCAGTTTTAGGAGTGCGATCGCGCATAGAATCAGGATCTACAATTGAAGAAACTCTGATCATGGGTGCTGACTATTATCAACCATTTGTAGAGAGACAATGCAGCCTAGAAGAAAATGACATTCCCGTCGGTATTGGTACAGACACCATTATTCGTCGTGCCATCATTGATAAAAATGCCCGCATTGGTCACAATGTGAAAATCATCAACAAAGACAACGTTCAAGAAGCAGAACGGGAAAAACAAGGCTTCTACATTCGTAGTGGCATTGTCGTCGTTCTCAAAAATGCTGTCATTCCCCATGGAACAATCATCTAGTTAGTCAGTTGTTCGTCGTCGGTTGTTTCTTATTTTTTACCCCTGACAACTGACCACTGACAACTGACCCCTGACAACTGACCCCTGACAACTGACAACTGACCACTGACCCCTGACAACTGACAACTGACCACTGACAACTGACCCCTGACAACTGACCCCTGACAACTGACAACTGACCCCTGACAACTGACAACTGACCCCTGACAACTGACCCCTGACAACTGACAACTGACCCCTGACAACTGACCCCTGACAACTGACAACTGACCCCTGACCACTGACTAATGACTAAATTAATTTTACTGATTGGTCTTCCTGGTAGCGGTAAATCAACCTTAGCAAAACAACTATTAACAGAATGCTCCCAGATGCAGCTAATTTCCACAGATGCCATCCGGGGGCAGCTTTTTGGTTCTGAAGCAATTCAAGGGGCTTGGCCGCTAATTTGGCAGGAAATAGAACGACAATTTCAACAAGCGATAAACTTAGATCAAGGAGTGATTTTCGATGCTACCAACACCCAAAGGAAAAACCGTCGAGAAGTGATTACCCTAGCCCGTGATTTTGGCTTGACTCACATTACCGGAATTTGGCTCAGAACGCCAATTTGGCTATGTTTAGCCCGAAATCAAAGACGAATTCGTCAAGTTCCCCAAGACATCATTTTCCGAATGCACCGCCAAATCTGGGATGCTCCCCCCAGCTTAGAAGAAGGAATAGATGAGTTGATTTCTTATTTACAATGGCAAGAGTGCGGGAATTTCCCTGGTACATTCAGCAAAAACCACACTTAACTTTGGGAACTTTTTGTTAATTTAATATTTAGACTCTTTTGAGCATTAGACCAAGAAAACAGTAAATCTCATATTTTAGAAAAAACATAACCTAAATAGGTGAAGGTGAACGGAAAAAAACCGACATAAGTAACAAAAAGTAAAGTTGCCCAAAACCTGTTCCCTGTTCCCTGTTCCCTGTTCCCTTGTCATAACGACAATTTTTAACGACAACCTACTTAAATTTCCACAGGAGGCTAGTAAATGGCTGCAACGGACTTTAAAGACTATTATGCAATTTTAGGAATTACTAAAACCGCCACATCAGAAGAAATCAAACAAGCTTTTCGCAAACTAGCCCGTAAATATCATCCTGATGTTAACCCCAACAACAAACAAGCTGAAGCAAAATTTAAAGAAGTAAATGAAGCCTACGAAGTCTTATCAGACCCAGATAAACGCAAAAAATACGACCAATTTGGTCAATATTGGAAACAAGCAGGTCAAGGTTTCCCCGGCGGTGGTGCTGGTACAGATATGGGCGGCTTCGACTTCGGACAATATGGCAGTTTTAATGACTTTTTAAATGAATTATTTGGTGGTGTTGGTCCTGGTGGTAGACGAAAAACTGCTACAGATACTACTTCCACTGGCAGAACAGGTGGTAGATATGGGGGTTTTAACGATTTTGCTTTTCAAGACGCTGCTAGAACACAAGACACAGAAGCAGTGATTACTTTAACTTTAGGTGAAGCATTTACTGGTGTCGAGAAACGATTTAGTTTAGGAAATGAAACTATTGATGTACGTATTCCCGCTGGTGCTAAAGCTGGTACTCGCCTACGAGTTAAGGGAAAAGGCCAAATTAACCATCAGACTCAACAACGAGGTGATTTATACTTGAAGGTGGAATTACAACCCCATTCCTTTTTCCAAATTGAAGGAGATCATCTGGTCTGTGAAGTCTTAATTACCCCCGATGAAGCTACATTAGGAGCAGCTATTGATGTTCCTACCCCCGATGGTCATGTTAATGTCAAATTACCAGCAGGAGTCCGTTCTGGTCAATCTCTACGCCTACGTGGTAAAGGTTGGCCGCTAACTAAGGGTGGACGCGGAGACCAATTGGTGAAAGTAGCGATCGCTCCGCCAAAAGACCTCAATCCCCAAGAAAGGGAATACTATGAGAAAATCAGGGCTATCCGTACCTATAATCCCCGCAGCCATTTGGCACAAGTTAAATTGTAAAGATTGTTTACAATATTCGCCATCAAAATGAGCCAAAGTAGCGATTTTGACTCGCCTGTTAATCATTCAGAGTCGTCAACAATCTCAAAAATCCCCACTGATCATATCTGGATACTGCATAACAGGACGTTTTATTTCTGACAACATCCTTATTCAAAAATATATATTTACTTCTGTTAATTTCTTCATCATCTACCTTGCCTTTAAAGTTAGATTCATGGTATAATGATGAGCGATTGATGATCACGCTAAGTTGTGTACTAACATCAATTATCAGCTATTAGTTTTTTGTATCGGCATTACAGTTTACCCATTCTTGGTAACACTGAGAAAAAATCTAGACATTGGACTAGAAAACTACTAACTGTAGATAGATTTTCGGCGTTGCTGAAACCGAGTATAAATTCATCTTTGGAGTCAGGCATATCTATTTATGTCACGTTCTTACAGAGTTTTCAAAATTATCAAAAATCATTTTTATACATCAAACCAGCAACGTCAGACTTTCGCCACCGCATAACAAACATCTTGTGAGGAGTGATATTTTGAGCAGCAAAAAGCATTCTGTTATACCAAATAATAATTGGAAGCAGTTGATCTACTTGGGTTTATGGCTAACCCTACCCACCTTGTTCCTGACCACAGCCATTTCAGTTAATTCTGCATCTGCCGCAGATGACATAGTAACTGAAAACCAAAACAATAGTGCAACAAGCATAGATCAAACCACAAAAGCCACTACTGTAAGCGATAGCAAACAGCTACTCCCGTCCACAGAATTAGAACAAAAAGTTACATCTGTTCCTGAACAAAAACAGTCACAACTCATTGCACAAACTCAAGGGGGTTCAAATGATGTTAACAAAATTCGCCAAGAGTTACTAATTGAACCTCTGATTAAGATCAAAGTAGCACCAGCTTCTGTTTCTAAGCTCACCTACCCACCCGGACTCAGTTTTGCTGCCCCCAGTGCCTTCGGGGCTAACATGGGTGACGCATTTCTAGGCACATCAGCAGCTTTCTTCGGCAGCAGAGATACGGGTTTAGATGGGAGTATTAGCGCCGGGTTTGGTTTAGGAAATTCCCAAAAACTAGTGGGACTGGAATTTGGTTTCAACAACGGTAGTATCAAAGACTTTGGTGCTAATGGTACTTTTGACTTCAAAGCTCACCGCATTGTCTATGCTAAAGGCACTAATCAAATTGGTGTAGCTGGTGGTTGGAAAACCTTTGCTCAGTACGGTAATGAAGGCATTAGACCTTCCAGTGCCTATGGCGTAGTGACGACTTACTCTCTTTTAAAACCTAACGACCCCGTAAACAAAATGCCCATTTCCTTATCTGCCGGGGCTGGGGGTGGAGATTTCCGCCAAGGTAATGCCAGTACAGGTGTATTTGCTGGAGTTGGTGTACAAGTTCATCCCCAAGTCGGTGTGGGTCTAGGTTGGAGTGGAGTTGGTTTAAATATTGGGGCTTCTATTGTTCCCATACCTACTCTACCCTTAACAATTACAGCTACAGGGGTAGACCTCACGGACAACAGCCCAGGCGGCACAGTATTTTCCCTGAGTGTAGGTTATGGTTTCAATTTCTTACCTAAATAAACACTTCAATATTTAGAACTAAAAGGATCATCATGTTGAAAATCAAAAATACCATTTTTGCCCTCAGTCTCACTCCCTTCATGTCCCTTGCTTGGCAATTACCAAGTTTAGCCCAAGTAAGTGTAGGTACAGCTGGTACTCCCAGTGGCGCTCAAACCAGTGGTACAAACACTACTATTTTTTCCGTGCCGCCAACAGCACTGCCAGGAGGACAAACAACAACAGCCGTAACCACAACAACAACAGGACAATCTGTAATCATTCCTATAGTACCAGGAGGTGTTTCAGCCGCTGTTACATCTGGTGTTTCTACCACAGGTACTACATCAGCGGCTACGACTACTGATGGCACAAATGCAACAGTAGCAGTTTCCGCAGCATCCGTAGAAACAACTGCATCTAGCGTCACCGTGACAGATGGTGCAACAGTAAACACTGTTGTGATCTCCCTTGCCCCACAAGTTCAGGTTGTCGTGAATCAGTTGGCTGCTGCTATTGTTCAGAATATTAACAGTATAATTGCGGGTGGTGGTACTACAGGTGGTACTACAGGTGGTACTACGGCTGCTGGTGGTGCTGCTGACGTTGGTGCGCTATTGACAGGTGGTGCTGGGGCGCAACAGGCTGCGGTGGCTTTAACAAACAGCTTCACTGCTGCTGGTATTTCCCCGCAACTAGCAACAGCACTAGTCACATCCCTGACTGGTTTGTTTGGTGGTTCTACTACTGGCTCCCTGCCAAATCAGCCCGTAGCCATGGCAACATCAGGACAGCTAGTAGCAAGCACCAAAGCTTTTAAACCGGTGACTATCATTGCCCAAGGCAGCGCTGGGCTAAGCGTCAATATTAACAAACTAAATGATGCTATTGTTGCCTATAACGCGGTTATCCTGCAAAGCCAACCACAAGCTGTAAAGAATCTCTCTAATAACAGTGGTTTCCGGGGTATTGGCGGCATACTCAAGCAATTGAGAGATGTCATTAAATAACCTCTCTGGCAAGTTAAGGAGCTTTATCTGTCAACATAAGAAAGTAACAACATACAGATAATACTGATAAATAAGTTGACAGATAAACTCAGCTAAAGTGTATTAACTAATGCACAAAGATAAAGTTTTCGCGCAATAATGCCTGTAGCAGTTTGTTTTTCACCGTCTTTGCTAAAAGGGATTAATTAGCAGTATAGAGGTGATATAGAGTCTGTAATTGCACATAATCATCCTGTATTTTTAGCACAACATTAGTTAAGAAAAATTACCAACTAATTAACTAGTTAATTTCCTTTTGTATCCTTCCTTCCTCTGCAAATAGTGAACCCGCTCCCAGACTGGGGCTAGAAATGAGAGCTTGAGGCTCTCCCTCAAAGTAAATACAGTGGAATTACTACCAGGAAACGATGGCAAAGAAAAGGAATATCTAATGTTAAGTTTTATGAAGTTCTAGTATTTATAGTGTATCATGTCATAAATTAAAGATGTATTCCTTAATTCAGGGAGTAATTAATGAGAAATAAATTTGGATTAGGAAAGTCTTTTTTAGTGACAACCTTAGCTGTATCTAGCTTACTTGGTGTCACCGTTGCAGCACAAGGCCAATTGCCACAGATTTCGGCGATAATTTATGTTGATCCTGTTAATGGTTTAAATACTGCTGAAACTGGAACATCAGCAAAGCCGTATAAGACCATTACTGATGCTCTGAGCCAGGCCAAACCGGGTACAGTTATTCAGTTAGCTCCTGGTAATTATAGCAACGAATCATTTCCGATATTACTCAAACCAGGTATAACATTACGTGGTGATCAAGCCAACAGGGGTGAAAGAGTAGTTATTGCTGGTGGTGGTGATTATATCAGTCGCATTTTTGCTAGACAGAATATTACCATCCTAGCCAATCAGGATACCACAATCGAAGGTGTAACCGTCACTAATACCAATGATAGGGGTACAGGTGTATGGATAGAATCAACTAACCCAACGATCAAAAACAGTACCTTTGTTAACAATGCTAGAGATGGAGTTTTTGTTACAGGTACAGGAAATCCTAGAATTGAAAATAACAGATTTGTACAAAATAGTGCCAACGGCATTTCCATAACAAAAACAAGTCAGGGAGAAATTCGTAATAATTTATTTCAGGGTAACGGCTTTGGTTTAGCCATTGGTAATACTTCCACACCCTCGTTAATAGAAAATCAAATCGTTCAGAACAAGGATGGGATAGTGATTTCCGAATCTGCTAAACCCTTAGTACGTAAGAATACAATTCAGAATAACATACGGGATGGTGTTGTTGTTATTCATAATGCTTTACCTGATGTGGGTACTAGTAGTAAACCAGGTGGTAATGTCATTGCTAATAATGGTCGTTATAACTTCCACAATGCTACGAAAAATAACACCATGTTTGATGTCACAACCACAGAAACACCAGATACTTCACAAACCGCTGATTTATCATCTGGTGATCCTAACATAGCGCTGCTTAAAAAATGGGAACTAACACCTGTAGCCTGTAACGCTGGTAGTGAAGTAGTGACCATCATTATGAGTCGCAAACAATACTGTATTGTACCCCATCCTGACTTGACAGCTAAACGTTACCAGTATAATCAAGCGACTGGTAATCTCAAAGCTTTAGTGGATTCACCTAGACCTACTTCCTCTCGTTCGAGACGGGGTTTATAGGTTCTTGTATCACAATCACATTTAGAAGTTATAGAACCACAAAGTCCGAGTCACTCAAGTTGCTAGTATCTAGTCAAGACCGGGTAATTTCTGATAAGATACTTTCATTTGTAATATTTACGAGGTCTTATGAAACATCAACTGAAAACAGTAATGATAGTGGGGAGTTTAGCTTTATCCAGTATTTTTGCTTTTGGGTCTATAGTTCAGGCTTTGCCAGTAATAGATAATGGGGTAGATGATAGTAATAACTCGGATTTAGATCTGTCCGAGGAGGCTTACATAGGAACTCAATTTACCTGTGTACCTGATGGAAATGGTAACGTAGCCACCGTTGGTCAGCGACCTGGTGGTGAACCAATTCCTGTTATTGTTTGGACTTCAAACAGTTCCAAGTATTTTGGTCAGAATATTACTCCTCAAAGCCGTTGCCGAATCGTGACAGAAAGATTTAATCAAGCTGTGACTAATAGTGGTGGTAGTCTTAAAGACGTTGTTTTGACCAGCGGTAAACTAGGAGATAAAACCGTCATTTGCGTACTTTCTATCAACGATACTGGTTGTGATGGTGGTAATACTCTGTTTACTTTAAACCCAAAAAATGCTCAAAGACCTGAGCAAGTTCTAGCTCAAATAGCTCAAATTAGTCGTCAAGGTTCTAGTGCCGGGGTAATTCGAGAAACCAGAGGTCGTGTACAGGTGAAATTAAGCGATTTGCTGAAAGGGAAAGCATCTGTCCGAATTAAACCTGCTACTGGTGGTTTATAATTAGTAAGAGAAGGTTTGGAAAGTAGTTTATCCTCAAGTTGACCTTGTCACCGTCAAAATAACTTTCAAAATGTTTGCTCACATTCCTAACCGGAAATCTTAAAAGTCTCATTTCTTCTGCTTTTTAACATTTAGAGGTCTTATGAAATATCAATTGAAAACAGCAATTGTAGTTGCTACTTTAGCCTTATCTAGCATTGTTGGTTTGAGTTCTACAGTTCAAGCTTTGCCACCTGTAGATAATACAGTGGGTAGTGGTAATAATTCAAATGTAGAGCCGGCAGAAGCCTATACAGGAACTAGATTTAGTTGTGTATCCCAGGGTAAGGGTAATGTAGCTACTGTTGGTCAACGACCCAGTGGACAGCCTATTCCTGTGATTATCTGGACCTCTCAAGCTTCAAAATACTTTGGTGATAAATTTACTCCTCAACAACGTTGCCAAATTGTCACTAAGAAATTAAATCAGGCTGTAGTTAACAGTGGTGGTAGTCTCAAAGACGTTGTGTTAATGACGGGTCGAGTGAACAAAAACACTGTCATTTGTGTAATTTCCGCCAATGATACTGGTTGTAATGGCAGTAATGCTCTGTTTACTCTCAAACCAGAAAACGCCAAGAAAGCCGACCAAGTTCTTGCCCAAATCATGCAAATTAGTCGTGAAGGTAGCAGTGCTGGTGTAGTTCGAGAAACAGAAGGTCGTGTGCAAATTAAATTACAAGATGTACTAAAAAGTTACTCTACTAGTCAACCTGGCAAAAAACCTGCTGTTAGAGATGATACACGTGGCTTGTAATTATTAACTCAAGTTCTTGGTTATCTGAGTTAATCCGGCAAAAAAGCATTGATTAATTGATAATTAGTAATTAAGGAAGAGATGAAGTTTTGATCTCTTCCCTAATTACGAATATGTAATTCGTTATAATTTATAAGCATGATTTCAACCCCATTTTTTTCTAAAAATCATGTTTTCTCCTCTAGTTCGCAGATTGTTTTTACTCTTTGTGACAACTGTTTCTCTGATTCAGTTGTCTGCCCATTTTCAACCAGTAGTTTTGGGTACTACATCTCCGGGAAATTTTGATCTTACCGCTGCGGAAATTGCTAATCAAGTAACTGTGAGAATTTTCACTAGGTTTGGTTCTGGTTCAGGGGTAGTTATTAAACGTGAAGGGCAAATTTATACAGTATTAACAAATCATCATGTGGTTGTTGATAGTCCTGAAGATGGTTATGAAATTTTGACTGCTGATGGTAATATTCACCCAGCAAAGCCAGTTAATAGTCTGAATATGAAAAACTTGGACTTAGCCTTAGTGAAATTTACTAGTCCAGAGGATTATCAAGTGGTAACATTGCCAAAGTCAAAAGTTATTTCTGAGGGAGAAACAGTATACGCTTCTGGTTTTCCTGCTTGGCATTTTGTCTTCAAGGGCAAGAAGCTCACTAAAATGGAAGAAACCCGCAATTGGGGAGTTAAAGCCTTTCAACTCAAAACTGGAACTATTAAAATGCAACTGGCCAAAACTCTCCCCGGTGGTTATCAATTAGGTAGCACTAATGATGTTTTTCAAGGTATGAGTGGGGGACCTACCTTAAATCAGTATGGGGAATTAATTGGTATTAATGGGCTATTAAAGTATCCTTTTCAGGGTATTAATGCTTTTACCTTTACTGATGGTACTATACCGACAAAAGAAGATTATTTACAAATGGAATCTCTGAGTTGGGCTATTCCTATTGACAATGTTCTTGATTTTCTCAAAGAACAAGAAATGGTCAACCAAGAGCAAACATAATTACTCGCATTTACTAAGAGAACTGAGAATATGAATTTATATTTTACCAGGGTTAATTATACCATCTTCACTACGGCAGTAATCGCCAACATTGTAATTTCTTTACCAACATCTGCTGCTGATACTATTAGTACCCAAAGGATTGCTCAAATTGCTAAAAATACCTCGGTTCAAATTAATGCAGAAGGTGATCTTACTCCTGGAGGTTCAGGTGTAATTATTGCTAAACAAGGTAGTGTTTACACTGTCCTTACTGCTAATCATGTCGTATGTGATGACTTAGGACGGGAAGGAAAAATTACTTGTGCAACAGATACAACGTATTCTATACGTACAAACACTGGCAAGAATTATCCTGTTAAAGATGTTAAGGTATTACAGAAAACTAAAAATGATGCGGATTTGGCTTTAGCTACTTTTGTGGCCACAGAAGATTATCCCATTGCTACTTTAGGAAACTCTGACCAAATGGTGGAGGGTGCTGATGTTTTTGTGGGCGGTTTTCCAGCAGTGTTTGGTAAAGTTGGATCTGCTAGAGACTTTGCTTTTACTACGGGAATGGTTGTTTCTCGCGCTAGTAAAGCTATGAATGGCTATGGTTTAATTTATGATGCCAGAACTATAACTGGTAATAGTGGTGGTCCGGTGTTTGATATCGCTGGGAGGGTTGTGGCAATTCACGGGTTAGCTGATACTTCAGCTAAGAATAAAACAGAAACGGGAGCAGTGGTGACACAAAAAACGGGATTTAATGCGGGGATTCCTATTAATACTTTTTTAGCTACAAATGAGCCAATTATTAAAAATACCCCCATGAAAATGGATATTACTCCTACGGATAAACCTGCTAATGATTTAAATAATCCTCAATCAGCTAGAGATTTTTATGCTAGGGGTATTACTAAACTAGATCAATATAATTATCGGGGGGCGGCGGAAGATTTTACTCAATCAATTAAGCTTGATCCTAAATATGTAGAAGCATATTTTAAAAGAGGATATTCATACACCTGGGTAAGTAAATATCAAGAAGCTCTTGCAGATTTTAACCAAGTTATTGTTCTTGATCCTAATTATTTAGATGCCTATCTCAACCGGGGTTGGAGTCAGCTGTTTTTACAAAATGATCAAGCAGCCCTTGAGGATTTTAATCGGGCAATTCGTCTTAATCCTAATTATGCTGTTGCTCATGCCCATCAAGGTATGGCTTATATTAAAATGGGAAAATATCAAGCGGCTTTAGAATCTTCTAAACAGGCTATTCGTCTTGATCCTCGCAATAGTTATGGGTACACTATTCAGGCTGATGTATTTAACAATTTAAAAGACTATCCAGCAGCCATAAAGGTGTCAACTCTAGGTATTCTCATTGACCCTGATGATTTTAATGCTTACATTAATCGCGCCATAGCTTATACTTTAACTGGTAATTTTCAAAACGCACTTTCAGATTACCAAAAGGCTTCAGAAATATTTGCAAGACTTTATGTTAAAAAGTCTTCTTCTGAAGCACAACCACAACCAAAATTAACTTTTAATTCCCCACTAGAACCACAACCAAAACCAAGTTCTAATTCTAATTCCTCCTTAAAACCACAACCAAAACCAACTTTTAATTCGCCACTAGAACCACAACCAAAACCAAGTTCTAATTTTTTTAGTGACCCAAATGTGGAGCTAATTAAAAGTTGGCAAGTAATTAATGTCCCCTGTAACTCTGGGGGAAAAGTAGTATCAATTATAATTGATAACAAAAAATATTGTATACTTCCTCATCCCAGTTTAATGTCTAGGGGTTATCAATATAATCGGGCTACAGGTAAGTTAGAACCTATTGATGCTAATTTAGAGCTAATTAAAAGTTGGGAATTAACTGATGTCGCCTGTGACTCTGGAGGAAAATCAGTATCAATTATAATTGATAACAAAAAATATTGTGTGCTTCCTCACCCCGATTTAACTTGGAGAAGTTATCGCTACAATCGAGGTACAGGTAAGTTAGAACCCTTATTTTAAGCTGCTTATTATCCAATTAATTGGATTTTTCCAGAAGTGTTTCTATACTAGCATTATGATTTAAGAAGGAAAATAAATGTCTGTAGAGCAGTTTTCCATCTTTATCTAACACAAACTGCGCTGGTAAAGGCGCTCCTAATGCTTGTCCAGTTTTATAAGTACGAAATGTGTGACAACTAGGATCACTCAATAATGGCATTTTTAAACCTAAATCTTTGACGATAATTTGAGTTTGCTTTTTGTCAGTGCTAGTAATTAATAGAATTTCAATTCCTTTATTTTTGAACTGTGGATAATTTTCATTTAAAGCTTGAATATGGGGATAACAAAAGGGACAATATTGCTTTTGTGTGAAAATCCTAGTAAATGCCAGTATTACAGGTTGTTTACCTCGGAAATCAGAGAGTTTGATGACAGTGTTGTTTGTAATATCTGATAATTTAAAATCTGGTGTTCCTACACCTAATCTAAAATTATCTAAGGCTGGTATTGGTAAAAAGTTATGGAAAAATCTCTCATTGAATAACCCAGTAAAGTCAGTTGAAGTCAACATAAAAAGTAGTAAATAAGTAGGTTGGTGTTAAAAATTGTCGTTATGACAAGGGAACTCTTAACTGGGAAGAGGTTTGGGCGACTTTACTTTTGGTTACTGATGTCGGTTTTTTTCGATTCACCTACTTATTGTAATTTGTGCTAATTCCTAATCCCCAGTGATCTTCATATTTATCTAAGTAGTAGAAAAGTAGATTTTAGACTTGATAGGATCAGGATTCATAGTTTTATCTCCTGGTTGCCAGTCAATAGGACAAACTTCATCTGGGTGAGATTGTACGTGCTGAATTGCTTGTAATATTCTTAGAGTCTCATCTACGCTGCGACCAAAAGCCAGATTATTTATAGTAGCATATTGAAGTATGCCATCCTTATCAAGGATAAACAAACCACGTAAAGCAATGCCGGAGGAGGGGTCGAGAACATTGTAAGCGGCGCTAATTTCCTTTTTAATGTCAGAAACCAGGGGGTAATTTAAGTCACCAACGCCACCAGATTTACGGTCTGTTTGCATCCAAGCGAGGTGAGAAAATTCACTATCAACAGAAATACCGAGAACTTCCGTATTTAGGGTGCTAAATTCTGCATAGCGATCGCTAAAAGCAGTAATTTCCGTAGGACAAACAAAGGTAAAATCCAGAGGGTAGAAAAACACAACAACATATCTACCGCGATAATCAGATAATTTAATGGACTTAAACTGTTGATCTACTACAGCTGTTGCTGTAAAATCGGGAGCTAGTTGACCAACGCGGAGGCACCCTTCTATTCCGTAGTTAAATGTCATTAACTTAACTCTCCTTCTTGGTAGTTATATTTGTTTTGCAGCCTGGGCATACTAGTGAAATCAAAATTACTATCTACACCGTCATCATCTGATTATATATAATTCTGTTCACATCAGATCACAAATTATAGTCCTGGAAGAATATTTGAAAAATTTTCGGGGTATATAATATGGTCTTGCTTCCCATGAATAGTCAACTATTACACAAAGAAAGTCTACCTATTTCTGGAGAAACTAATTAAAAATTAAGGGTTCTGAACCCACGTATATAGGATTTTTCATTGAGAGAGTATGAATTTAGACTAAAAAAATAGAGATTCCTGAACTTGAGGAAACAGGAAACCAAGGAAACTTAAAACTTAAAATATGATGATTTTTCCTGTTGAAATTAGCCGCAGAAGAAGTTATTATTTAAGAATTAGGATAGATGCCAAAAATGATAAAATAGTCTAGAATACAAAAAATAATTGATCAAGTTGCTAGTTATCTAGTTGAAGCTGGTAATGGGTAATGGGTAATGGGTAATTTTCTGTCTTCATCCTGTTCATTCTTTACTCTTGGATATCCTGATTATGACATTTTCCCTAACTAGCAACTTACGTTAACATAAAAATTCGGGAATTAGGTCTGGGACTGAGCAACATGATGTCCGTTAACTTCATTATTCATACTTGACAATTGATGATGAAGATGAGTCCTAAATTCTTTGTTGATAAAACTTCTATTCAACCTTAACCCATTTCAATAAAAGATAACATTATGTCTTACGTATCCATTTTCAAAAACATACCGGAAATGTTGAGCCAACCAACGGGAATAGCAGCCATAGCTTCCCTTGGTATTCACGGTGCTATTGCATTAATTGTACCATTAATGCCAGTAAACTCTAGTGAATCTACTAAGATTGACTCATCGAAAGCAGTTCCACTAATGGAATTGAGTGCTGCCGATCAACAACGATTACCGCAACCGGCTAAAATATCTCAGATACCATTGCAGCAACCCCCACTACCACTACAGCAACAACTACCGGGGGGTAATTTGGGGAACTTAACAACTATCTATCCCGCTTTGCAACCAGAATTGTCTAATCCACCATTATCAGTTATTCCTAGCTCACCTATTCCTAGCTCACCAACCAACTATAACATCTCTTCCCTACCTAGCAGACAATCTATTTTGGGACTGATTGGCAGCAATTCACAGAGAGAAATACCTAGATTAGAAGCCAGATATACTCCCTCAGCGTCTCCTGATGTCAATAATCTCAGCGAGAGAATCCCGGAAACCGAACCCTTAGCAATTAATAGGCTACCAGAAATCAAGCAGAATAATGAAATATCTGGAGAACCACTTAATAATCCATCTCCTGAACAGTATGATATTGGCAGTAGAACAACAACAGGAATTTCACCAACACAAGCAGTGAAAACAGAAGATAATGTGGTTAAAATTCCTCAAGAACAGGAAAAAATAGCTTTAGCAGACAATTCTACAGGTAAATCACCAGCAGTAGTCACAACCGAGTCTGAATTTAAAAGTCAGGGAACTGAGCAATTGGTGGCTAAACTGCAATCTCATCTCGCTTTCAGACAAAACATTCAACGGGAATATCCGAATCTCAAAGAAAAAGGGGTAATTCGTGAAACTATCCCTACGGATACAGCAGAAATGGTGGGTACAGTTTCGGGAGCAGTATTAGTAGGTTCAGATGGTAAGGTTTTAGATATTAAATTCCAAGAAACAAGTATATCACCTCAATTACAATCTCAGGTGAGAGCATATTTCAAGAATAATCCACCTCAAGCCGATCAGCAACTAATTAGTTCTTATCCTTTCCAATTTAAGTTCCAAAATAATCTCAATGCTTCTGGAGTCAGTTCTAAAACACAACCTTCTACAAATACCAATTCTGAAAAAATATCTACAATTCAAACACAACCTTCTGCAATTCCTAATTCTGAAAAAATATCTACAATTCAAACACAACCTTCTGCAATTCCTAATTCTGAAAAAATATCTACAATTCAAACACAATCTTCTACAAATACCAATTCTGAAAAAATATCTACACCCCCAGATACTAAGAATACCCTGGAGACTGCAACCGTAAATACTATTAATCCTGTACCTTCAGCGACACAGAACGATAATTCCTTTATTCGGACTGAGTCTCATAAAAAACTAATCCAAAAATTACGCCAAATCAAGGAAGAAAGAAAAAATCCTCAATAATCATTGGTCAGGGGGTAAGAGGGACGAAAATCTGAGTAATTACCAGCCCCCACAGATATGATATAAGTTAATGAACAATGGACTGGATTATTCTACTGCGATCGCTACAGTCTGACTTTCTCAACAGGTTAAAATCTGGTTGTCTACTTCATTGCGAAGTTGAAGGTCAGCATAGTGAATTAACTATTATTTCTGGTGATAGATTAAAAACATTGCGGGAATTTTGTTGGTTAATGACGGAAAAATATAAACGTACTTCCCTAGTCCGCGATGTTTTTATTAACAACCTGAAAGGTAAATTAGGAGAAGAAGTTGTTAAAGAAAGATTAGCCGATTTTATTACCGAAATAGATTATGAAAAACGCTTTGGTGGTGATGGTAAAAGCGATTTTACCCTCACCGCTAACTCTTTAATTGGGGTGGAAGTCAAATCTCGTCACGGTAGCATTGATAGAGTTAGATGGTCAGTGAGTGCGGAGGAAGTGGAAAAAAATGCAGTAATTGTCTGTATTTTAATTCAAGAAGAAGTTAATGAAGCTCAAACAGCATATCACCTTTTATTAGCTGGATTTCTCCCCACGCAAATGATTAAATTGAAAACTGGAAAAATTTCCTTTGGAATTAATCAATTATTATATGGTGGTGGTTTATTTTCTTATTTAGAACAATTGCAAGTTTCTACAAATTCTCATTCTAATTTATCTCAAAATCAATTAATTAAACCTCCATCTGCACCTGTTGATTTAACAAATTTTTATTTAACCCTCGGTGATGAATATTTCCAAAATGGGGATTATGCAGCCGCAATTAATAGTTATAATCAAGCTTTAAAAATAGCTTTAAAAATTAATTATAATCATGCTGAAATTTATTACAAACTCGGTTTAGTTAATTGTCAATTAGGAGATTATCACACAGGAATTACTAATTATAGTCAAGCAATAAATATTAATATTAATCATGAGCAAGCTTATAGCAAAAGAGGTTTAGCACATTATCAAATAGGTAATTATCAAGTAGCTATAGAAGATTACAACCAAGCAATTAGAATTAATCCCCATATTGCAATTAATTATAAAAATCGTGGTGATGTTCGTTCTCATATTGGTGATACTCAAGGAGCAATTGAAGATTATAATCAAGCAATTAAGCTGAATCCTGATTATGCTACCACGCAAAAAGATAGACAAATTGCTCGTTATTTATTAGATGATAAAAATCAATTACAGCAAGTGATTCATATTGATTCTGATCATGGTATTAGTGATAAAAACCGGGGACATCATCGGGCTAAATTAGGAGATTATCAAGGAGCAATTGATGATTATACCCAAGCAATTCTGAATGGTGATGATATGGATATTGACGCTTATTATTATCGAGGAAATTCTTACTTTGAGTTAGGAAAATATGCAGCAGCAATTAGCGATTATACTCAAGTAATTAAAATGAATTATCACTATATTAATGCTTATTATAACCGAGGAAATGCCCGATTAGAAATAGGAGATAAACAGGGAGCAGTTGCAGATTTTCATAAAGCAGCAGATTTATATTGGCAAGAGGGAAAATTAGCAGAATATCAAGATACACAGGCTAGAATTATAGAATTAGAAATAGAAGCATCTTTAGATATTTTAAATTTTTAACTATAACTAGGGCTTGCTGAATAAGTTGTCTGTGAGAGCAGGGAACAGGTGACAGGGAACAGTTTTAACTGTTTGGATATCCTCAATTTTCCAAATCCGACAAAAATGCACCTTTACGCAAACAAACCGATACAAAAAAACCCCTTGACTACCAGTATCAGGGGGTTTACAAAACTTAATATCCGCCTTCTTCTTCGTACTCCACCTGTCGTTCCTTGACCTTTTTCGGGATATTTATCGGCTTTGGTGTATCATCCCAAGCATCACCATCTAAATCATCATCGTAATCATCATACTGGTCAGCATAGGTCTTTTTAGCAGGTTTAGTCTCACCCGGCGCTTCTTGATAACTGTCACGAACCGTCACCTCACTCCAGTTATCTTCCTCTTCCTCCTCATACCGAATTGACTCATAGGAACGGGCTTTCATAACTTGACGCTGAGGCCTTTCCTCTTCTACGTAGTCTTCTGTCCATTCCTCTTCTTGGGCTACGGGTTCAGGAATACGCACCTTGGGGCGGGGTGCTTCTAAAGGAACACCGCTGGGTAATTGATTACTCGGTGCAACTGTCCGAGGCGGGGTATAGCCAAATTCTTCTTCTGCGTCCCTTTCCCAGGGGGCTTTACCAATACCTAGTCGTTCTAAAACCCCTACAGTTAACTGATTGACTCTTTCTTCAGCACCTTCAAACACAATCAAGCGACTCGGACCAGTGCTGACAACTTCATCTATGGAAAGTTCGTAGGTACTCAAAAACTGGTCAGGAATTTGGGGTAATCCCAAAGCAGCAATAACTATAGTGTATATTTTACCTGTTTCACCATTAAATTTAAAGCCCCGCACCTTGCCTAAAACTTCACCTGTTTCTGTAATCACTTCCCAGTTCATAAGGTTACTGAGAATCTCTATTTCCACATCTTCGATGACATCCTCATTATCAACTAAGATGACATCACCAATTTGGTTAATGCTGTTGAGATACATATTGCGAGGGAGACTAGAAATAGAAATCAGGCTGTCTCGCAAACTAAGCGCCACAACCTCTCTTTGATCTACATCAACCCAGACTTGACTCACGATACCTAACCGCTTACCGTTGTCGCGGGTAATTACCTGAGTGTTTAATATATCCGAACGTCTAATTACTTGCTCTGAGGTCATTATATACCTATTCCTGATCTCTAATTCAGTTTATGTATATCACTATTTTTAACAGAAATTTGTCAGTTGTCACTTGTTAGTTGTCTGTTCCCTGTTACTCGTTCTGTGGTGATTCTATCATCAGACAGCACCAAGGTACAACTATCCCAAAACCAACTATCTCCAAACTATAAGTTGTACTGTTTTGCTGGTTGTTTGATCATTCTAGCTGATTGTGAGTGATTTGTCCTATCTCAAAATAGAGATTACCAAACCGATTTTACCCAATTCCAACCAGCAAAGCGTTTCCAAAGTCAGGGGTCAAGAAAAGACAAAAGTAGTCTTTTTTTGAGAAAATTAAAAGCAGATCGCTAATTTTCCAGTTATTTAATTATTTTAAATAATTTTAAATAGTTAAAAAAATAGTTTAGTTTAAAAACTAAAATAATTTAAGGATTTTCAGCAATCTCAAGGCAAAAATATCAATTATAGGTGATCCTAATATCATTATTTTCATATTAGTCTAGCTTTATTAACAGGAAATGTCAATTATCAGCATATAGAAATCGAAACCAAGAAAAAAACTGATTTACTCCCAAACATATTACCTCCCTTAGTCTCCCTGAGCAAGAGGAAAAATGGATTTTTTTCCCCTTGTAGGATGTTTTAAAAGTTTTCAGCCAGTATAGGCTTCGCTTCTCTTCATGGATACGCTACCACACAAGGACTAATCAAAAACCAAGGTTTATGATCCCACAAAGGTGGGTTTTGTTTGTATAGATTTCTCAGTACCCAAAAAAGTTTGAATTTAGACTTTTCAAACACCCTCTCAGAGGTTGTCTCAAAAGTTTTCGGCGAATAAATTCTCTACTACACAAGCAAAGTCCACCTGCGTGGACTAACGAAAAATTAAGGATTTGAAACCTGCGTAGGCAGGTTTTGTCTGTGTAGATGTGATTTCTAATCGCCCAAGTTAGACTTTTCAAACACCCTCTCAGGGGAGGGCTAGGGAAGGAGCTAATTTTAGAAGGTAAAAGTAGTCCGTAAAGTACCAACGTATTCAGCGCTGTTCTTGTCGTTATGCTCAGGATTTAAGATGACTATCACACCAGGTGTAACAAGGATATTATCAGAAAGCTTCACTTTGTAAAGACCTTCTATATGATAAGAAGTGTTAAAATCTCTGGTAATATTAGTAGTAGTAGTAGGACCAGTACGAACAGTACCACCTGTCAATTTAGGTGATTGACCGACGATTAAACCCAAAGTATTACCTTCTTTAATGAAGTCTTTAATACCCAAAGTAGCAGCCCAATACCAGATTTCTCCACTGGTGGGAGCACCAGCTAAAGTGCTGGCGGCAGTATAACCACCCCAACCGCCCAGGGTGATATTCTTTGTGGGTTGCAGCGTAGCTTGTACACCGTAATTACTTGCTTCAATCCTAGTAGGATCACCGACAAGACCAAGTCTATTAGCTCTAGAACTACCTGTGCCTCCAAGGAGGTTGGGAGTACCAGATTGATAGGTGTGGGCGTAGGTCAAACCAATGTTGATAGCGGGGTTAGGCTTCAAAGCCAATTGACCAAACATGGTGTTATTACCATTGAATAGTCCTCTCCGTGCGCTAGGATCAGCCGCATTGTCTCTACCTGTGGCAAAATAAGCTGCGCTCAAGGCCAATTTACCATTAGGATTGACGTTAACAGTGATACCAGCACCGTCAGCTGCCTGACGATAAATAGGGCTGAAACGTCCGTAGCGAGACAAAGCACCTGTACCACTGCTTCTAAAGTCAGGGTTGAAAACATTGACGTTCTCGTTTAACTCAGCGCCAGTAGCATCAATTTTGACACGAATGTTGTTTTTTAAATTGAAAGCGTAGTTGAGTTTGTCAATAGTTACAGTGTTATTGCTATTATTACCAGTTGCAGAACCATCATAACCTAAGCGGGTCATGTTAGTACCTGTAAGTTCACTGTTAGGTATGATATTTATCCCTTGCAAACGAGTTTGCAATTGGTCTGTACCAGTAAAACTACTGTTTAAGCTCAATCGCACCCGGTTAGAAAAGGTTGCATTGGAATTTAAGTCCGTTGTTGGGTTGTTACCAGGAGGAGGACTAGATTGAACCGCTACCTTATCTCCAAAGGCCTGGGAGACGCTGAAAATAGCTTCCCCAGATAGTTTGGTGGTGGTAGAAAATTGATTAGCTTCTAGTTCGCCGGTACGAGCTTCTAAAGCATCTACTTGACCGCGCAGAGTTGCTAATTCAGTAGAAAATTCTTCTTGTAACCGCTGTAAAGTGGCTAAATCCTGCTTTGTTACTAAATCAGCAGTAGCAGTAGCAATAAGTTCATTCACGCGGTCTAAGCAGGAATTTAAACCAGCAGCAAATTCATAACGACTTAAAGCACGATTACCACGGAAAGTACCGTTGGGATAACCGGCCGCACAACCATAACGTTCAACTAAGGATTGTAAAGCTTGAAACGCCCAATCTGTGGGCTGTACGTCGGAAAATTGAGAAACAGATGTTACTTGACTCAGGTTGTTGGACTCTGAGGACAAATCAGCAACACTTGTCACTTTACCATTAACTTCACCAGCAAAGGCGCTGTTACCGGCTAATAAGGTCAAGGCTACAGCAGGGCTAACTTTGAGGATATTCCAGAAAGCTTTTTTCATAAGTTTTAATTTCTCTCACACCTAAACAAAACTGATTGTTTGTAAAGTTCCAATTCAGGAACTTACACAAAGTTTTCTAAATTTGATTCTACATCATAAATAACACTTAACACAACCAAACATCAAAATTTTTATACGAAGTTATAATTTTTTTATTTTTTTATCTTATGATTATGATTGGGTAAACACAGGGTTATGAATGGATTTTGATGTCGAATTAAGACTTACGCAGGTGTTACAAAAAATTATCATTTGTAGTTAGAAGGTGTTGGAGAGGTCTAATTGCCAGTCCGTCAAGATCAAATCCGTAATCATAATTGAGGGTTTGTTTGGTGCGTTACTTCGTTAACACACCCTACGGGAATTAATTTCTGCCGGAAATCCAATTTAACAACGTTGACCTGTGACAATATATGTGACTCGTTGGGCAATGTTGGTAGCGTGGTCTGCCATGCGTTCTAAAGAACGAATTGCCAAGGTTAAGAGTAAAATTGGCTCAATTATTCCCGGAAAATCTTGAATATGGGCAAAGGTTTGATAAAGATGCTCATAAGCATGATCTACAGCATCATCTAACTGATTCATCCGTTGTCCACTGGTTTCGTCTAACTCCGCTAAGGCAACTAAACAAGTTGCTAACATTGCTTGGGCGTGTTGAGACATAATAGCAATCTTTGGTAAAGAACTATGGGGAGGATAGGGAAAGATTTTAATGGCAATATCTGCCAATTCTTTAGCATAATCGCCAATGCGTTCTAAATCGCGGACTAATTGCATGAAAGCACTTAAACACCGTAATTCCTGTTCCGTGGGTGATTGATGGGTGATAATGGTGGTGCAGTCTGATTCTATTTGCCGATAAAAGCGGTCAATTTTTTTATCTAGTCTGGGTATTTGTTCTGCTGCCATTAAATCGCGGTTAAATAGGGCCTGGTGAGAGAGCCGAAATGATTGTTCTACTAAAGCACCCATACGTAATAAATCCCGTTCTAAACGCCTAATGGAACGTTTTATTTGGGGTGTTTCATGATTCGGTGTATAAAGTACAGTTTCCACGCTAGTCATATTAAAAAACTATATTTGTCTTAACTATAGTCAAGACTGAGGTGAATTTGTGATCATTTGCGGAAATTGAACTTGTATCCAAGCACCACCAGTATCTGGATGGTTCATGGCTCTAATTGAACCACCATGGGCAATAACTATTTGCTGGACAATAGCTAAACCTAAACCACTACCAGCAATTCCCGTTGTAGAATTTACTTCATTAACTGGTGAACGATAACGGGCTTTATCTCCTCGATAAAACCGTTCAAATACGTGAGGTAAGTCATTAATAGCAAAACCAATACCGGCATCAATAATATTTATTTCCAGTATTTCCCTGTGGTCAACAGTAATTATTTTAGTCTCAATGTGAATATTTGTCTCCGGGGGACTATATTTGATGCTATTATCTAGTAAGTTAACAAATACTTGATAAAGTCGGGATTTATCTGCTCTAATGTCAATGTTTTCTAGTCCAGTATAGGATATACTTAGAGATTTTAGTTGGGCAATTGGTTCTAGAGTTTGCCATGCTGAGGCAATAAGCGATCGCATTTCCACCATTTCTAAATTTAACTGCATGGTGGGGTTATTTTCTATTTGTGTCAGTTCTAACCAACTTTGTACTAAATTAATCAGTCTATCAACTTCTTGCATCAGCCGATTAACCCAACGATCTAAAGGTTGTTCTAACCGGGTTAAGAGGGTTTCCACTACTAGACGAATTGCAGTTAGGGGTGTTCTGAGTTCGTGAGCTAAATCGGAAAAAGAGCGATCGCGTTCTTGCTTGATATCTAGCACCGGCTGGCAATTTTCCAAAAATACGCCTACTTGTCCTGTTGGTAAAGGTAAAGTAGAAGCCCGTAGGAACATAGACTTTAATTGTGTCATCACCTTAGCATCTTCACAAGAGGGATGAAAAACCCATTCTTGTACCTGTGGTTTTTGCCAATTACGAGTTTGTTCAATTAACTGATCTAATTCATAGGATCTGACCAATTCTAATAATAACCGGACTTGTCCCGGTTGCCATCTTTGGAGATATAATATTTCCCGTGCTTGCTGGTTACACCACAGGAGTTGGTTTTCTTCGTCTACTTGTAAATATCCCAGAGGTGCAAAATCCAACACCTCCTGATAGGTAGATAAGGACTGCTGTAGATCTTGTCGCTGTCTATTGACTATGGCAATTTCCCGACGTAAGCTTGTCTTGAGTAGCAGTTTAATATTCGTCATTTTCAGGGAGGGAGAATTGAACGGTTGCAGTAATTGCTCTAAGTACCAGTGCAGATGAACTAGTTGCCAAATCCCAAAACCAAGGCCAACAGCTAAACCCAACAAAAATCCCAATAAAAACATAGAAGTTGTTAGTTGGTGTATTATCACTCAAAGCTAACAACTATCTTCACTAATTACCCAAATCTGTAACCAAAACCTCTTACAGTAACAATACATTCTGGATGACTGGGATCTATTTCTAATTTTTCTCGTAACCAGCGGATATGAACATCAACAGTTTTACTATCTCCAATAAAATCAGGTCCCCATACCTGATCTAGTAATTGTTCCCGTGACCATACTCGACGAGTATAATTCATAAAGAGTTCTAATAGTCGAAACTCTTTAGGTGACAAATTTACCTCCTCCCCACGCACCATAACCCGACACTCACAAGAATTTAAAGTTATATCTTTGTGTCTGAGAATAGAGGTTGGTGGTAGTATGCTTAAACGTTGGCGACGAAGTAAAGCCCGACACCGCGCTACTAATTCCCGCATACTAAATGGTTTGGTGAGATAGTCGTCAGCACCCACTTCTAACCCTAGCACCCGGTCGGTTTCACTACCTTTAGCACTGAGGATTAAAATTGGCACTGAGTTCCCTTGATGACGTAAAAAACGGCAAATATCGAGACCATTGATCTGGGGCAACATTAGATCTAATATCACTAAGTCTAAAGATAATTCCTCGGAATTATGTTCATAACTTTTGAGATATTCTACCGCTGCCCGGCCATCACTAGCTGTGATGATATCATATCCTTCTGCCTCTAAAGACACAACTATCATTTCTCGAATCAATTCTTCATCTTCGACTATGAAGATACGGCTGGTTTTTCCAATGTCCGCTTTCGCAGAATATTTAGTTAATTCGCTGGTATACATTAACTTTTTAAGTGTATAACAGAGTCTAGTATATGGGAAATCATGCCCAGAAGTGATTTTAATTTTTTCTATTTGGTTTATTTGTAAATTTTTGTAGCAGTAATTTTCCGTGAACAGGGAACAGGGAACAGGGAAGAGATTTTGGATAACTTTACTTTTCGTTACTTATGTCGGTTTTTTTCAGTTCATCTACTACAATATAACAGCTAACCTTAATGCTTATGTATTCATGAATAATAGCAATTTAAAACTAGGCAAACATCTAACCTTAGAAGAATTTTGTACCTGCACTCAAACCTATCATAAATACACCCAAAATATCAATCCTTATCCACAAAATCTACCAGAAGTAATTCCTGCTTTACAGGATTTAAACAAATTTATCATTGACCCAATTATAGATTATTTTGGTAGATATAAATTTGCTCTTACCTACGGTTTTTGTTCCGCAGACCTAAAAAAGTATCTTCAGAAAAAAGACCCAGTTACAGGTCAAAAGAATGGGCGTGTAGCCCCAAATCTTGACCAACACATGAGCCATGAAATTAACAAAAATGGTCAATATTATTGTCAAAGATTAGGTGCGGCCTGTGATTTTCTAATTAAAGACTTACCCAGCACAGAATTAGTAGAATGGATATTACAAAGTAAATTACCTTTTGATTCTCTGTATTTTTATAGTAACTATCAACCAATTCACATTAGTTATGGACAACAACATAAACGAGATATTTGGACATTTAATAACTTAGGAACACCGACAAAAAAAGGAATTGAAAACTGGATAAAACTAGCAAAACAAACTTAAAAAACCTCTATTCTTCCTCTCTGCGACTCTGCGACTCTGCGTGAGCCAAATTATTCTTTTTTTGTCGAGTTCTCAAAGCTGCTTTCAATGCTTTTAACTTATAAGGATCTGCATCTTTGCACCAACTTAACCTATAACCGTTAATAACAATGCAGTTCTCTTTTAAGCATTTTTGCCAACCAGAAAGATGACTAATACTGTGCCAATTATCCAAAAGTCCTCTGTCTTCTTCTTGACGAGTTAACTTAGTGAATTTACCATATTGGGGATAATCGGGAGTGACTAAAGCATCTATTTGGTGTAATATTGGTGGGTCATCTTCTAGATCATAATCTTGATAAGTAACTTGCAAATCTCGTAAATCAATTGTCATCACTTCTGATAAAATTGGGTGGGGGTTAGTATCAAAATCAGGATAAAATAAGTAGGATATCTTCGGTGTTTTTAGGTGGAATTTAATCACATTTGTGTCTTCTAATCTGCCAATGGTGCGACTAGCGCAGCCTTCATAAAGCCGTAATAAGGGGTCTATTGCTTGTAATGCGGAAATATGTACCAAAAGGGAATTAGGAAGTTTTTTACCTACTTTGCTTTCTCGACAACGTTTAATAATTAGTTCTGTATTGGATAAACTACGTAACATTTGATCAGCGTCTAAACAAGCTTGTTTGTAACTACTGTATAAACCAATTATGTCCTCTTTTACCGCTGGTGCTAATTGTCCTAATCTGGGACGACGACTAAAATTACAGAGTGCTAAATAAACCATGAGGTCTTGACGGCGTTTGTCAGCGATCGCTTGCCATTCTTCTGAGTCAGTTGCCTGTATAATGACATTAAAAGCCCGACGTAAACTCCCAAATTCCTGAGCAATTTCCGTTTCTTGGGGTAATTCACCTTTAATGGGCAGTCTTCCCCGTTCTGTGATAAAATTCATCAGGGGAGTCAATAATTCTTGGTGTTCCTGAAACTGTTTCACACAATTACGTATTCTAGGGGTAGTAGCACGAGACCGGAAACGAGAAACCCGAAATAACTCCGCGTCAACTTCATCTCGAAAGACAAAATAAATACCCAAAGCTACGGGAATAGCATCCACTCCTAACACTTGGTCAATGTAAATTTTTAATTCTTCTTGTTCATAATATTTCTGAAATGTGTTACGATTAGTGATTACCCCGTCGCCATAGGCAATAACACCGCGCTTTCTATCGGCTATTAACACCTGAGCAGCTACTAACAGTACCCTTTGAGTGAGTTCCCAGGCTTGAATTAGGGCTTCCCGGCGCTCGCTAGTGTCTTCAATGACATTGATCACAAAGCCAATATTAACAATATCCGCAGCCATGGGCGGTGTGTCTGGGGAATAGTACGGGTCCCAGCCAGAACTTATATAACCTTGTTCAGCTATACGAGTCACATCTCCACCATATCCACAACCATAATCAAAAAAGGTGGTTTCTGGGCTAAATAAGTTAGATTCTAGGGCTAAACGGACGGGACGGGATAAATCAGGACGAATAATTGCGGCTTTGTGACGTTCTATTTTCGGGACTGTGCTAGTGGCTACATAACGGCTTTCCCGTTGAATTAAGTGATGTCCCTGAATTTCTACTCCAAAAATTTGTAGCCTTTGTTCCCAACCTAACTTAGTACCAATCCCTTTAGTGTGATTAAGGAGTCCTAAATTTACTTCGGCGCGAGTCAAAGCGGCAAAATCTGCATACAGAGGATATTCTGGAGTAACAAAAGTTTCTTTGCGGTGTAAAATAGGGGGGTTTTCTGAATCGCTATAATCCCGATAACCAACCTCTAGAGTTTCTAAATCCACCTGAATACTACAGTGTAAAGACGGATGAGGATCTGTATCAAATTTTGGATAAAATAAATAGGAAATTTTGGGTTTGTTGGTGCTAAATTTAACTATGGTTGCTGACTGAACTGGAGCTAAAGCCCTACGAACACAAGCCTCATATTTTTGTAGCCAAGGGTGAAGAGTATGTAATGCTAAAACATGAATGTAAAAAGCATCAGGTAAAATTTTGCCAAAGGGACTATTTTGGCAATATTCAATGATATTACCGAGTTCAAGAGGATAAAACTGGCAGAGGTTTTCCTCAAGGGTATTAGTGATATTCAGGTTTAAACATGAATCTATCATCTTGTAAAAGTAGAGATAACCTGATTAAATTATTTGAGTACAAAAAGTTGAAAATGGGAACGAAAACGTGATAACTTAGACAACAACTGCTGAAAGTCCCATTTATCTCCCGGACTGGTTTCCTAGATTCATTAAATATAGCAAAAAGAGTCAACACAGGAGAAACAAAAATTTGAGATGAGTAAAGTTTTGTTAATTCATATAAATTGACAATTCTTAATTAAAATCAAGATATTTGTCTAATTATTAAATTTTTAATAATACTTATATCTAGTTATAGATTTATGCAGTCACTTGAGATGAGAATTGTGTAATCTGAAAACAACTAACTAATGATTAAATAGAGGTCTAAATGACTCCCACAATCATGCGTCAGCTTTGGTCTATAATTGAAGCTACCCACACAGTAACACTTTTGCAGCTTGATGATGATAGTTTAGTACAGTGGTTGGTAAAACAAATCACCAATCAAGCTTTTTTAGATGCCAGTGAGATTGATTTCCTTTGTGATTATATCCAATCTCGACTGAGTTTAATTCGTGATTTAGCTTATGAGCGTCAACAAACATAATTAAGTCTTGATGCTATTTAATTTAATTGATTACTAATGGTAAATAACCTTCTACTAAGCAGTCAGAGCCGATAATTCGCCAACTTACTTGTTCCAGAGGTAATGCTTGAGTCATACTGGTTAAACCTAAATCTCCTACAGGTGTGGGAGCATGATTTCCACCAATAATTTTGGGGGCGATAAATGCCATAATTTTTTGGACTGCGCCTTGAGCGATCGCATTAGCTGCTAGAATACCACCACATTCCCATAGTACGCTACAAAAACCGCGCTCATATAAATGAGTCATAACTTGTTCTGGAGTCAGTGAGTTAAATTCCAGTACTTCCACCCCTTTTTGTCGCAGCATATTTTGAAAAATCTGTGAGCTACCAACCTCCGTCAAAACTAAAGTTGGAGCTTCCCGAATATCCCACAAGCGAGCTTGTTCTGGTAAATTCAGACTTCGACTCATCACTACTCGCAGGGGATTATGAATATTACAGTTGTGGCTAGTTAAATCAGGGTTATCTTGTCTAACCGTGTTTCCACCGACAATAACAGCATCACAAGCGGCTCGTAAGCGATGAACCTCCGCACGGGCGGCTTGATTTGTTACCCAAGCACTATGACCGGAAGTAGTAGCAATTTTGCCATCTAAGGTCATAGCATATTTCAAAATCCCTAAAGGTCGCTGATAGAGAATACGATGAATAAACCCCTCATTTAATCGCCGACAAGCTGCCTCTTCCACACCGACGACAACTTCTATCCCAGCAGCACGTAACCGCGCTATACCGCCACCAGCGAGGGGATGAGGATCAACCATTCCCACCACCACCTTAGACACTCCAGCATTAATTAATGCTTCTGAACAGGGGGGGGTACGTCCATAGTGGTTGCAAGGTTCAAGACTGACATAAATAGTGCTGCCTCGCGCTCGTTCTCCCGCTGCTTTCAGGGCGAAAATTTCTGCATGAGGTTCACCCGCACGGGGATGAAATCCCTCCCCCACAACCTCGCCATTTTGAACAACCACCGCCCCGACTAAGGGATTTGGGGAGGTCTGCCCCAAGGCCATAGCAGCTAGTTCTAGACAGCGTAGCATCATCGCCGAATCGAATTCATTAGTGATTTCTGTGGCTACAAGCTGTTCCTCAACAGGATTTTCAGGCAAAGATGCAGATGTTAGCGAGATTTCTGAGTGCTTATTCATAGAACTTATGAGTTACGAATTAATTTGATTTGCTGCCACCAGCGATTAAGAGGATAATAAACCACCGGAGCCCACAAACTGCTAAGAATTGCCGCAGCTAGGGTAACACGCTGATAATAAGTCCAAATGCTCTCTAGATGACGATTTCCCACCCAAGACAACTGCACAGCAAAAATAGTATCTGCCATCACAGCCATCCCAAATACAATTAAAGCAATAGAAATAAAGTCTTCTTGAATAAACCGCTGTTTTTGAATTAGTGCTGTTAACATCCCTACTACTCCCAAACCCAAGGCATGAGTTGGATCTGGTGATGTCATTGCGTCCTGTAATAGCCCTAAAATAATGCCTGATAGCATACCAGATAATACTGACCGGTTTACACTCCAAGACACTACCCAAATTAGTAACCAGTTAGGACCTATACCTAATAACTCCATCCCAGGCAGACGAGTTGGCAACATTAATAAACATAACATCACTGTGTTTAATATTACCATCCAATCTATAAATTGATGCCACCAAGGATGCCATTGGACTAATGGCGGAATCAAAAAACGGGATTTTCGGGCTGTTACTGCGGCTTTTTTGTTCTTTTCTCCAGGAAATCCGGGTATTTTCATCGTTTTGGTGATTGGTGATTATCTTGAAGGCATTATGCTATGCAAGGCTTTTTCATTTAACTATCGTTTCGGATATTGCGTTTAGCGAAAATAAAAGATATTATGTAATGATAGAATATATCACAAATCTAACCATTATGAAGAATATTATGCCTGTCCAAAACCAACCTGTAGAGGCAATTAAGCCTCATTTTCATGTAGTAGATGAACAGTTATCAATCAAATACCTGGAAAATTTACTCAAAGCTCAACCTTCTCCACCAAAATTAGTAGCAGCAGACGGTCAAGAAATTCCCATTCCCGAATCCGTTTATCAGGTGTTATATCAGACTGTTCATGCACTGGCATCAGGTAAAATAATCTCTGTAGTTATTCAGGATAGAGAACTAACAACACAAAAAGCCGCAGACATTCTCAAAGTTTCCCGTCCTCACCTAATTAAGTTATTAGATCAAGGTGAAATTCCTTGTATTAGAGTAGGAACACATCGGCGTGTTCGCTTTGATGATTTAATGAAATATAAGGAAGAACGTGATACTAAGCGTCGGGAAGGAATTAAGCAATTTACTCAGTTTTTGGAAGCTGAGGGATTCTATGATGATGAGAGTGGCGAATTAGATCAGTAAAATGGTACTCTCTGTAATTTTAGATTCCTGTGTTATCTACCCCATGCCTTTATGTGATACTTTGATGCGTGCTGCTGAAGCAGAGTTATACGAACTTCATTTTTCACAAGAAATTCTGGATGGTGCTACTCGTAACCTGATCAAAAATGGAAAAATGAAAACTGCTCAAGCAGCATACTTTCAAGAGCAAATCAAGACAAACTTTCCTTATGCAATGGTGGAAGTACCAGAGTATTTAGTTGCAAGAATGACAAATGATCCAGGCGATTACCATGTTGTCGCTGCTGCTATAATTGCTAAAGCACGAGTCATTGTTACTACTAACCTGGATGACTTTCCTGTGGAATCTTTAGCCCCTTATGAGATTGAGGCTTGGCATCCAGATGATTTTTTGGTTTACCTTGATGAGCAAAATCCAGGAACAATGATTAAAATTATTTGGGAACAGTCTAATGAGCTTAAAGTTCCAAAAAGTGTTCCTGAGATTATTGATAAGTTAGAAACAACTAATTTAAAAAGGAAGAATAGAGTACCAAAATTTACTCATACTATTCGCTGCCAATTCTATGGTGACGTAATTATGCAAATTGCCAAAAAAACATTAGATAAACTAGGTAAAGTAGCACCAGATGGTGGGCGGTACTATGAAGGTAAGCGATATAGTCTTTGGCAAAAAGGGGAAATTTTAACAATTACTGCTAAAGACAACCGTGGTGAGATTCTCAGATTTGAGAATGGGGAAATCGGAGGATATCTTTCATCAGCAGATGTTGAAGCATTCCAAAGATTTGAAAAAAGCTTAGAGCAGCAATTACAAGAAGCTGAAATACAAAAGTCTTAAACTCCATAACCTAACTTTAACCACAAGATGTTAAATCTAGTAACGTTGAATCATAAAAAACCAACGTGAAAGCACAAGTATTTAGAGGCGTAAATCGCCTATCCTACGAAGAAGTCCCAGTTCCCACCCTAGAAGCAAATGAAGTTCTGGTCCAGGTGCGGGTTGTGGGTTTGTGTCAGTCAGATATTAAAAAGATTCGCTATCCTTTGTATGAACCACCACGCATATTTGGACATGAAACCGCTGGAACTATTGCGGCTGTTGGTTCTCAGGTGCAAGGGTGGCAAGTAGGACAACGGGTAGCGGTGATGCACCATATCCCATGTATGCGTTGCGCTTACTGCTTAAATGATAATTTCTCTATGTGCGATGTTTATAAAAATATCTCCACTAGCGCGGGTTTTAACGCCAGTGGTGGCGGTTTTGCGGAGTATGTGAAAGTTCCAGCCCACATTGTCCAAAATGGTGGCTTAATTCCCATTCCTGATCATATCAGTTTTGAAGAGGCCAGTTTTGTTGAACCCACTAATTGCTGTTTAAAAGCTGTTAAGAAAGCCCAAATTGCACCGGGTCAAACTGTACTGGTAACAGGTGCAGGTCCGATTGGGTTAATGTTTATGATGTTGGTGAAGTTCTTTGGTGCAAAAGCGATCGCTACTGACCTCTTACCTTCTAGAATTGAAAAGGCTCTGGCAGTAGGAGCAGAAGCAGCTTTTGATGCTCGTGATTCTGACTTACCCACGAAAATTCAAGCTTTGACTGGGGGTATGGGTGTTGATGTGACTTTATTAGCTGTTCCTAGCGATAAAGCGTTTTTTCAAGCTTTGGACTGTACCCGCAAAGGTGGAAAAATCCTCTTTTTTGCGGAATTTCCCGATGAATTGACAATTCCCATTAATCCTAATGTCCTCTATCGTCGAGAAATAGATTTAATGGGTAGTTATAGCTCATCCTACCGTTTACAAAGTCTATCTGCGGATATTGTCTTTAATCGTCGCATTGATGTTAAAGCTTTAATTAGCGATCGCTATCCCCTACAAGATTTACCACAAGCCGTAGACCAAGCGATCGCCCCCACAGCAGAAACTTATAAAATCTTAATCTATCCGTAATAGACCAGGGGGAGAGGGGGAAATAATTTATTAAGTTTTATATCATTTCTCAATTTTGTAGTTTACACTACAGATTTTTATATTATTATCTATATGTACAAGCAGCATAGAGGAAATATAATCATATTGATCATATTCATTTAATATTTGGTAGTTTACGTTACAGATTTTTGTGCTATTATCAAATTGCAGGAAATAGGAAACCATTTCTTAGTAAATAAATACAGGGAGGTAGTGTCATGTCTATTCAAGAAAAAGGTCGTCAGTTGATGATGCGTCAACATCAGCAAGTTAAGAACCGTCAACAGTCCATGTTGATGCGTGCTGCACAAGAACTTGGTTTACATGAAGAAATTTCTCACTACTGGAATCCCATTCAAGGTAAAGTTGATGCAACTACCCAAATCCTTTATGGACGCAGCCAAGCGACTATGAGTTAAGAGAAAAAGAAAGCCACCCCAGAGGGTGGCTAAAAAATTGACTACTTGTACGTTAGTAATTGTTGTAATTAGCAGTCGTAATACAAGAAGAATTCATAAGGATGTGGACGCAATTGCATTTGCTTAACTTCGTTAGCAACCTTGTAATCAATCCAGTTCTCAATGAAATCTTCAGAGAAAACACCAGTTTCGGTCAGGAAAGCGTGGTCATTTTCCAAAGCTTCCAAAGCTAATTCTAAAGAACCGGGAGTGGAAGGAATCTTAGATAATTCTTCTGGGGAAAGTTCATAGATATTTTTATCTAAGGGTTCACCAGGATGAATTTTGTTTTTGATACCGTCAATACCAGCGCAAAGCATAGCCGCAAAAGCCAAGTAAGGGTTAGAGGTAGCGTCTGGACAACGAAATTCTAACCGCTTGGCTTTGGGGTTATTTCCAGAAAGAGGAATACGGACGGAAGCAGAACGGTTACCTTGGGAGTAAGCCAAGTTTACGGGTGCTTCATAACCGGGTACAAGGCGTTTGTAAGAGTTTGTGGTGGGGTTAGTGATTGCCAATAATGCTGGAGCGTGTTTAAGAATACCACCAATGTAGTAAAGTCCCATTTCACTCATACCAGCGTACTTGTCACCCGCAAATAGAGGTTGACCATTTTTCCAGATAGACTGGTGACAGTGCATACCAGAACCATTATCACCAAAAATGGGTTTAGGCATGAAAGTGACGGTTTTGCCATATTTTCTGGCAACATTCTTAATGACATATTTGTAAGTCATTAACCAGTCAGCAGCTTCAATTAACTTACCAAAACGGAAACCAAGTTCGCACTGACCACCGGTAGCAACTTCATGGTGTTGTTTTTCAATAGGTACACCACAGTCTTTCATTATCAGCAGCATTTCCGTCCGCATATCTTGAAAGCTGTCTGTGGGAGGTACGGGGAAGTAACCTTCCTTAACGCGGGTTTTATAACCCAGGTTAGGCTTTTCTTCTCTACCAGTGTTCCAACGACCTTCTACAGAATCTACATAATAATAACCTGAGTTGGTGGTTTGGTCGTAGCGGACATCGTCAAAAATGAAAAATTCAGCTTCAGGACCGAAGAAAGCTGTATCACCAAGTCCCGTAGAAGCTAAGTAGTCTATGGCTTTTTGGGCAATAACGCGGGGACAACGGTTATACCACTGACCTGTACGAGGTTCTTTAATACTACAAATGATACTTAGAGTTGGTTCTTTCATGAAGGGATCGATCCAAGCAGTGTTGGGATCGAGTACCATTGTCATGTCAGATTCTTCGATACCCTTCCAACCCCGAATACTAGAACCGTCGAAGGGAACACCGTCAGAGAATGAACTTTCATCAATTTGGTCTTGGTACATGGTCAAATGCTGCCAAGTTCCCAGTGTATCAATGAATTTCAGATCAATCATCTGAATTTTTTCGTCTTGAATCTTCTTCAAGATTTCTTTTGGGGTTGCCATTGTTACTTTACTCCTTCTGTAGCCAATTACCTAATATAAACCCAAACCATCATAAGACGTTCTCACCCTGTTACGCTCAACCAAGTTGTCACACACCACCTGAAATATCGTAAATAGTTAACTTGACATGATTTTGTCATGTTAGTTACAGATTCTCTGGATTACAGGTTATGTTAACCTTTCTTTCGTAATTTGTACAAAACTATAAACTTCGTCATCAGGGGTCAACTTTGGCATAAAATCCTTAATTAGCAGATGGATAGTTTTGTGCCAAAGTCTATTTTATGCGAATTGGCACGAAATTTTATTGGTGCATAATTGCAGCCAATTTAATATCAAACCATAAATAGTTGACAATTGGGAGAAAAAAATGCGCGATGCCGTTACAACTTTAATTAAGAATTATGACGTAACCGGTCGTTATTTTGACCGGAACGCCATTGATAGTCTCAAATCTTACTTTGAGAGTGGAACAGCCAGAATACAAGCCGCAGCCGCAATTAATGCTAATGCAGCCGCAATTGTTAAACAAGCCGGTGCAAAGTTATTTGAACAGTTACCAGAATTAATTCGTCCTGGTGGTAATGCTTATACAACTCGTCGTTTTGCGGCTTGTTTACGGGATATGGACTATTATCTGCGCTATGCTACCTATGCGTTAGTTGCGGGTAATATGAATGTACTTGACGAGCGTGTATTACAAGGACTACGGGAAACTTACAATTCCTTGGGTGTACCCATTGGTTCAACAGTTCAGGGTATCCAAATTATGAAGGGTATTGTTAAGGAACAAGTAGCGGCTGCGGGTATTACCAATAATGCTTTTGTGGATGAGCCTTTTGATTATATCACTCGTGAGTTGAGTGAAATTGATGTTTAGGAATTAATTCTTGGGGGTAATATGAATTACCCCTAGATTTTATTTCTCTTAAAGTCACAAAGTCCTTGAGTTAAAAATTTTCGATTTTCTTAATTTTATGTTTTCATGTCAAGTTATTCTTTCTAGGATAGAATTTATTAGCAGTCTAGTTTGATGTAGCAATTACCATGTAAGTGAGGTACAATCAGAAATAATTAAACGCAGATAATTATATACTTGCTTTGTGTGATAGAAACTTATGACAATTTTAATGTGAAACTAATATGAAACCAGAAATCATTGAATTAATGAAAACTGTTCTGCATATATTACAAGTGAATATGCGGTGGATGACATGGAATTTATTTTTAGCTTTTATTCCCCTAGCTTTAAGTGTTTGGTTATTTCGCAATAAACGTAGTCGTTCTTGGTTACGTTGGCCAGTATCTCTGACTTTTTACGCTTTTTTACCAAACGCACCTTATTTATTAACTGATGTTATTCACTTAATAGACGATATTCGCACAGTCCAGTCAATATGGATGATTACATTAGTCTTAATTCCTGTTTATTTTGTAGTAATTTTCTCCGGTTTTGCAGCCTATGTGATATCATTAATAAACCTGGGTTATTATTTACATCGCATTGATAAAAGTAAATGGATTTTTCCAGTTGAGTTAATTACTCACGCGCTTTGTGCTGTCGGTATTTATTGGGGAAGATTTTTACGTTTTAATAGTTGGGATTTTATCACTCAACCAGATGAAATAATTACAAAAGGTGTGGAGGAACTTCTTGGTAAACAACCATTAATTATCATTATACTCACTTTTATCATTCTTTGCGGTTTACATTGGTTGCTGAAAAAAATTATTTTGAATTTTGTTGATAAAGGTTTTGATCCACGTGATAAAATTCGTCGTTTTAATTAGATAATATTTTAGATGACTAAAAGGTGACTAAAATCTGCAATTTGGAGATTTTGTAAGCATTAAAGAAGGTAAAATTGGTCAAACAAAGATTAGATACATTATTAGTTGATTTGGGATTATCTCCTTCTCGTCAACAAGCACAAAGACTTATTCAAGCTGGAGAAGTAACTGTAAATCAACAAATAATTGATAAGGTAGGGACTGAGGTTGATATTACCTCACAAATTCAAGTTAAAGAACGTCCTCTTTTTGTTTCTCGTGGTGGAGAAAAATTGGCTAAAGCTTTAGCACAATTTGCGATTTCTGTCAGCGAAAGAATTTGTTTAGACGGGGGAATTTCTACCGGAGGTTTTACAGATTGTTTGTTAAAATCTGGTGCGAAACAAGTTTATGGAATTGATGTCGGTTATGGACAAGTTGACTGGAAAATCAGAAATGATCAAAGGGTAATTTTAAGGGAACGCACGAATTTACGTCAATTACAACCACAAGAATTATATACTGAAAATGCTATATTTCCTGATTTGGTGGTTGTGGATGTTTCGTTTATTTCTCTCACTAAAATTTTACCTGCTGTCTGGGGATTAACACAACCCTCTAGAGAGGCTGTATTGCTGGTAAAACCTCAATTTGAGGTTGGGAAGTCTCGCATAGGGAAAAAAGGCGTTGTGCGTGATTCTGATGACCAAGCAGATGCAATTTTTCAGGTGATGCAAAAGGCTTTAGAATTAGGTTGGAAATATAAAGGTTTAACTTATTCTCCCATAACTGGACCTGCGGGAAATATTGAATATCTTTTATGGTTAAAAATGGAAAGTGATATTATACCACCAACCTTAGCTACTATTCAAGACATTACTAAACAAGTAATTCAAGAGTTTATCAAAAAATAATCAGTAATTAAACTTTACAGTCTTTCTGTAAATATAATTATCAATTATGTAAACTTATCCATTACTAATGTAACGTCATACATTCATAATGTCATGCTATACATTCATTATGTAATATCATCAAATAAAAATAGATTTTAAAAAACTAATAATGCAAGCTTAAACAATAGCATTGTTGCAAATTATATAAAAATCTAAATAAATTCACTTAGTATATAAATCCCCGACTTTTGCAATAAATCGGAGATTTGAATATCTATTTTTTTTGAAGTGTAGCTATTTAAGTTAAATATCGTAAATTAAACACTCCAAAGCGTCTGGATACATTTCACAATATTCTTCTAAACTTGTTTTTCGGTGTTTTACTTGTTTTTGATAGGCTTTTTCTACTTCCAATTTTTCAACAACATTCCAAGCTAATACACAATTAGTAGAACTATTACCATTTTCTTCGCAAGTTGTTCTGGCTTTAACAATAGCTTCAAAAATTGCTTCTTCAATGAGTTTTTTACTATTAATAACTTCGTTTAGGAATGTCATGATCAGATTACCTTTGTTGAGGAAAATAAAGGTTGATTAAGAACTTTAATGATTACTAATAAATAATTTTTACTTGCGTTTACATAAAAACGCAAATAAATATAGGAATCTAGTTTAATTTTTGAAAAGATATGTAAGCTATACTAAACAGCGTAACATACCAAATTTTTGACATTGTATTCAAAAATAAAATAGTAATCCTATGTAATTATTCAAAATTAGTAAACTCTTTTTGAGATTAACAATTCAAATATTTATTTTTAGTTAATTTATATACTTTTTTATTCTATGATGATATAATCTTGACTTACTTATTCACAAGTAATAATTTATCAATGCTAAAATATTAAATAATTAAAATATTTGACAATAGGTTTGATTCCTTAGTGTCAATTTGATTTTTAGTAGTAAATATTGCAATAGTGTGAAGATATCAACCATGATTTATTTATTGTTTTTGAGTTGTCATTTTAGAAGACTATAACTCTACTACATCAGTCCTTTCCTTATACTCTTTTTTAGTAAAGGTATGATGATCAGGATAATTTATTTTTTGGCAGTCCCTGGGAAAAATTTTGTGTAGATGATATGGATCATATCAAAACTGGTTAAAATAAAAGAAACATTGATTGCATTTTTAGGATGATACCAGAATCAAATATTGAAGATGTGCAAGAACCAATTTCCAGCGCACCACCAGAGGTAAAGCAAATTATTGAAAAAGTCTGGAGATTAGAGAAAAGTAGATTAGATAGAAAAAGCAAAGGCCATATTAATGATGATATTCTCACAATTGTTAAGGAAGCAGTGCAATGAGACTAACTTCTATTAAATTATGTAATTTTCGTTCCTTTTATGGAAAAACTCCAGAGATAATTTTAGCTAATGGAGATATTCGCAATACAACGATGATTTATGGTAGTAATGGAGCAGGTAAAACTAGTATTTTGAATGGGTTTACTTGGGTTTTATACGAGAAATTCAGTGCTGCTTTTGCGTCAACCGAACAGTTAGTAAATAAACGCGCGATCGCAGAATCTCAACCTGGTCAACCTGTAGAATGTTCCGTAGAAATTGGTTGGGAACATGAGAATATTCGCTATCGTGCTAAACGTGGTTGTCGAGTCTATAAAAACCAAAGTGATTTAATAGAAACTGGTAAAACTCAGTTAACTATGTGGTTGGGTGGAGATGATGGTCAATGGAAAATTCCTAATCAGTTTCCAGAGGAAATCATTACCCAAATTCTACCATTAAGTTTACATCAATATTTTTTCTTTGACGGTGAACGTATTGAGGAAATTGTACGTTCTCATAATAAAGCAGAAATCGCAGAAGCAATTAGAATTTTTTTGGGTGTGGAAGTAATTGAACTTTCTATTAAACACTTGAAAGAAGCAAAAAAGTCCTTAGAAACTGAGTTTAAAAATATTGGTGATTCAGAAACTAAACAGTTATTGACCAAGCAACAAAAGCAGGAATTAGAAATTGAAACCATTAATAAACGTCAAACGGAAATAAATCAAGAATTAGAATATCAACAGGTATTTAAAAAGCAAGTCAGTAATAAACTAAGAGAATTGAGTGCTGTCAAAGAATTACAGGAAAAAAGGCAAAATTTAGAATCACAAAGAGACAGTTTGCGAGGAGAATTGAAAAAGACACGGGAAAATTTAAAAAAAGTTATTTCCGCACGGGGTTATACTGTTTTGCTAACAGAAACTACCGCTAAATTTCGGGAAATATTTAAAGATCTAAAACAACGAGGTGAATTAACAGCAGGGATTTCGCGGGAATTTGTCAATGATTTATTAAATAGTGGACGTTGTATTTGTGGTGCAGATTTAAGAGAAGGAACTCATCCACATTTTCATGTTAAGAATATCATGAGAAAAGCAGGTTCTTCAACTGTAGAAGAAAACGCAATTAGAATGAGCGCACAAGTTGATGAAATTGATAAACAAGCTGTTGCTTTTTGGGAAGAAGCGGATAGGGAACAATTAAGAATTCAACAGTTGAGGGAAAATCTCAATCAAGTCGAGTTGGAATTAACAAATATTGAAGAACAATTACGAAAAGATCCCAATGAGGAAATTAGTAATTTACAAAAACGTCTGGATGAAATTGAGTCTAAAATTGATGAATTAAATCGGGAGCAAGGTGCAAATCAACAGGAAAATTCTCACTTAAAAACAAGTATTGATACTTTGAATAAACAAATATCTAAGCAAAAACAAAATGAGGAAAAACAATTTTTAGCACAGCGTCGTATTAATGCTACTCAGGATGCTATTGAACGATTGTCAGAAGTGAAAAACCGTCAAGAAAATCAGTTTCGTCTGCAATTGGAACAGCGAGTACAGGAAATATTTTCAGAGATTTCTTTTACTCCCTATATTCCCAAAATTAGCGAAAACTATGAATTAAGTTTGGTGGAAAATACCACGGGAATTGAAGCACCAGTTGCAGCTTCTACGGGAGAAAATCAAATTCTCAGTCTGTCTTTTATTGCTAGTATTATTGATAAAGTGCGCGACTGGAGTGAGAAGAAAAAAATGATGATGGTTCCCGATAGTAGCACTTTTCCGATTGTTATGGATTCTCCTTTTGGAAGTTTAGATGCTAATTCCCGTCGTCACATTGCGCGTACTATTCCTAAGTTAGCAAATCAGTTGGTTGTGTTGGTGACTAAAACTCAATGGAGGGTAGAAGTTGAGGAGGAAATTGTTGATAAAATCGGGAAGGAATATGTTTTGGTTTATTATTCTTCTAAGCCTAATTGTGAACAGGATTTTATTGAGTTACACGGGGAACGATATTCTTTGGTGCGACAGAGTTTGAATGGTTTTGAATATACGGAAATTGTTGAAGTGGAACGGAATTAATATATCTCACGCAAAGGCGCAAAGGCGCAAAGGAAGAAAGAAATGGTTGTTAGTTCTTTGAGTTTGGTGACAGATAGTTGGGTAAAGGTAAGTTGGGATGAATTTCTGGAAGTTGCTGAAGATTCTGATTATCAGCACGGAAGATTTTATTTTTATCAAAATTATATGAGGGTAGAAATGTTACCAGTTGGTTCAATTCATGGAAATAATAATAATGTTGTTGCAAATGTTGTGAATTTTTATGCGACATTGAAAAACATTAAAATTAAAGGTTGGGTAAATACCAGTTTTCGCAGGACGAGTGAAGGAGAATGTCAACCTGATTTAGCTTTTTATATTGGGGATAAAATCAAATTTCCACCTTTAAATAATTCTCCTGTCAATATTAATGAGTTAGCAGCGCCGACTCTAGTGGTAGAAGTTGCTGCTTCTTCTATTAATGATGATTTGGGTTTTAAGCGATTACTTTATGAACGGTTGGGGGTAGGGGAATATTGGGTGATGAATGCTAATAATAATGATATTATTGCTTTTGAAATTATTGACGGTGGGAGTAGAAGAATTGAGGAGTCCAAGGTTTTACCAGGTTTACAAATAGCTATTGTTCAGGAAGCTATTCAACGTAGTTTAACTCAAGATGATGGTGAAGTTAATCGCTGGTTGTTGCAAATTTTTAGTTAATTTATTTTACGGAAAATCAGGAGGTAAATGTTATGGTTGCTAATTTTGATAGAAGTTATATGAGTCCTTTGGAGTATTTGGAGTGGGAGGAAAAGCAAGATATTAAATATGAATATATCAATGGTGAAGTTTTTGCTATGACTGGGGGAACTATTCCTCATACTACTATTGCTTTAAATTTAGCTTCTGGGTTGAAAAATCATTTGCGTGGTGGTAATTGTCGTCCTTTTATGGCAGATGCTAAAGTGGGTATATCGGAAAATGGTCCGTTTATTTATCCTGATGTTGTTGTTAGTTGTCACCCTAAAGATAAAAAAGCGCTTAAGTTTATTCAATTTCCTTGTTTAGTCGTTGAGGTGCTTTCTTCGAGTACGGAAGCTTATGATAGGGGGGGTAAGTTTCAGCTATATAGACGGATTCCAACTTTGCAGGAATATGTTTTAATTAGTGCTGATAAGGTGGGTTTGGATTGTTTTCGGTTAAATGATAGGGGTTTATGGGAGTTACATCCTTTTGTTGAGGGTGATGATGTACATTTAGTTAGTGTTGATTTTAGGTTTCCTCTTTCTCTGGTTTATGAGGATGTTTTTTGATTCTTTGTTTCGCGCAAGTCATGAAAGAATGAACCACGAAGGAGCGAAGAACACGAAGGAAAGAAGGTTTCAGAGATATTTTGCGTAAGTCTTATTGATTTTTTTCTCTCGCAGAG
>JBJUHT010000024.1:0-3650 GCA_046070105.1 Dolichospermum sp. | reverse complement strand
CAGAAAATGAAGAAGGAAATAGAAACCGTGAAAAACCGCAACACGAAGTTACTATCAAACCCTTCTTAATGGGTAAATTTCCCATTACTCAAGCACAATGGGAAATTGTAGCCGCACTAGAGAAAGTTAACATTGATTTAGCATCTTATCCATCTTATTTTGAAGATGGTAATCTACCTGTTGAACATATATCATGGTATGAAGCGGTGGAGTTTTGTGCTAGACTTTCCCGAATGACAAATAAAGCCTATCGTCTACCAACTGAAGCGGAATGGGAGTATGCCTGTCGCGCTGGAACTACCACACCGTTTTATTTTGGGGACAGAATTACTACAGAATTAGCTAATTATGATGGTGACTATAATGATGATGATGAACAAGAAGGGACGACAGAAGTAAGTTCTTTTCCTCCTAACGCTTTTGGTTTACATGATATGCACGGAAATGTCTGGGAATGGTGTTTAGATGATTGGCATAATAATTATGAAGGTGCGCCTACAGATGGTAGCGCGTGGATAAACCGAAGCAATGACAGGAAGGTGCGGCGCGGTGGTTCTTGGTACGACTTTTCTGACTTTTGCCGTTCGGCTTCTCGTCACTTTAATGATGCGGACTTTGACGACGACAATATCGGTTTCCGTGTTGTGTGTGATGTTGCGTGATAATTTTTTCTCTTAAAGATCACATAAAAAGACCTTCAAATTATGAAGGTCTTTTTTTTATAGCAACTAGATTTTCTAGAAATGATTAAAAAAATTTCTTGACAAAGTAGAGTAAGTCTACTAGATTATGAATATATTGTACAAGAAAGGATCAAACCAATGTTACTGAAAACGATAACTATTCCTGGAGGAACTTTTTTGATGGGTTCTCCAGAAAATGAAGAGGGAAGTAAAGGTGAAGAAAGACCTCAACACGAAGTTACCATCAAATCTTTTTTAATGAGTGAATATCCCATCACCCAAGCCCAATGGAGGGCTGTAGCTGCGCTAGAAAAGGTTAATATTGATTTAGTGTCTGATCCATCTTGTTTTAAAGGTGATAATCGTCCTGTTGAGTGTGTGTCATGGTATGAAGCGGTGGAATTTTGTGCTAGACTGTCAAATCACACAAAAAAACCCTATCGTTTACCAACTGAAGCACAGTGGGAATATGCTTGTCGCGCTGGAACTACTACGCCGTTTTATTTTGGGAACACAATTACCACGGATTTAGCTAATTATTGTGGTTACTATGCTTATGGTGATGGGACTATGGGAGGCTATCAAGGAGAAACAACAAAAGTAGGAAGTTTTAAAATAGCTAACGCTTTTGGTTTACATGATATGCACGGAAATGTCTGGGAATGGTGTCAAGACAACTGGCATGATAATTATGAAGATGCACCTACAGATGGTAGTGTGTGGACAGGATTAAGTACAGGATTAAGCAATGACATGAAGGTGCTGCGCGGCGGCTGTTGGTGGCACTATTCTGAACATTGCCGTTCGGCTTATCGTACCTATAGTGTTGCGGACTTCAACAGCAGCAATATCGGTTTCCGTGTTGTGTGTCATGCGTGATTGTTTATCTTAAAGATTACACATAAAAAAGGCTTTCAAATTATGAAGGCCTTTTTTTATATCAACTAGTTAAAAATAATTTCATAAAATTCCTTGACAAAGTAGAGTAAGTCTACTAGACTATAGATATTGTATAAGAGAAAAGGTCAAGGATTGAGTCAATGTTAGAGCTAGAAATGATAGACATTCCTGAAGGAATTTTTATAATGGGTTCTTCAGAAAATGAAAAAGGAAGTATAAACAGTGAAAGACCTCAACATAAAGTTACCGTTAAACCCTTTTTAATGAGTCAATATCCCATCACTCAAGCACAATGGCGGGCTGTAGCAGAATTACCTCAAGTTAACCAAAAACTACAACCAAACCCATCTAGGTTTAAAGGGGCAAACCGCCCTGTAGAACAGGTTTCTTGGTATGAAGCGGTGGAGTTTTGTGCTAGACTTTCCCGAATAGAAAATAAAATCTATCGTTTGCCTAGTGAAGCACAGTGGGAGTATGCCTGTCGCGCTGGAACTACCACACCGTTTTATTGTGGGAAAACAATTTCTACAGATCTAGTTAATTATGATGGTGACTATACTTATGGTGATGGATCTAAAGGACAATATCGAGAACAAACTACAGATGTAGGCTTTTTCCCCCCTAACCTTTTTGTTTTACATGATATGCACGGCAATGTATGGGAATGGTGTCAAGACGATTGGCATGATAATTATGAAGGTGCGCCTATAGATGGTAGTGCGTGGATAAGCCTAACTAATAGGAAGGTGCTGCGCGGCGGCTCTTGGTTCAGTCATGCTGACTATTGCCGTTCGGCTTATCGTACCTATAGTGTTGCGGATTTCAACGGCAGCAATATCGGTTTCCGTGTTGTGTGTCATGCGTGATTGTTTTCCTTAAAGATTACACATAAAAAAGGCTTTCAAATTATGAAGGCCTTTTTTTATATCAACTGGATTTCTAAAAATAGTTTCATAAAATCCCTTGACAAGGTAGAGTAAGTCTACTAGACTATAGATATTGCATAAGAAAGGATTGAGTCAATGTTAAAGCTAGAAATGATAGCCATCCCTGGAGGAACTTTTCTGATGGGTTCACCAGAAGATGATAAATATCCCATTACAGAAGGAAGTAAAAACAGTGAAAGACCTCAACATCAAGTTACCGTTAAACCTTTCTCAATGGGTAAATATCCCATTACCCAAGCACAATGGCGGGCTATAGCAAAGCTACCCCAAGTCAACAAAGAACTAGAACCAAACCCATCTTATTTTAAAGGCGATGATCTACCTGTTGAAAGTGTATCATGGAATGATGCTCAAGAATTTTGTGTTAGACTTTCCCGAATGACAAATAAAATCTATCGTTTACCAACTGAAGCGGAATGGGAATATGCTTGTCGTGCTGGAACTACCACACCGTTTTATTTTGGGAACAGAATTACCACAAAATTAGCTAATTATAATAGTAATGGGACTAAAGAACAATATCGAGAGAAAACCACAGATGTAGGTTCTTTTCCTCCTAACGCTTTTGGATTATACGATATGCCCGGTAATGTATGGGAATGGTGTCAAGACGACTGGCATGATAATTACATAGACGCACCTATAGATGGAACTGCTTGGGCAGACCTAAGCGATAATCGGAAAGTGCTGCGCGGTGGCTCTTGGTATCTCCATCCTGTAAGTTGCCGTTCGGCTTCTCGTAACTGGAATAATGCAGTCGCTGACTACAACAATCTCAGTTTTCGTGTTGTGTGCAGTACGTGATTATACAAAATAACTTATCACAAAAGCGATCGCACTTATTTATTGGGTAGCGATCGCTTTTTATTTTCCTTGGTTTGAGCTAATTCTCCACTGGAAATAAACACTTATCGGAATCACATCCAGCCGGACCAGCTTCTAACATTTCTCCTAAGTCATACCTTCTCAATAACTCATGGAAATCATCAGTTTTACGTCTGCTTCTAACTTCACTAGACAGTCTGTCATAAGTGTCTTTATCTATTGGTTCAAAGGGCAATCTAGGGAATGTTTGGTTATCATCAAACCTTGCTAATAATGCAGCAGAAATATAGCCTTC
>JBJUHT010000023.1:0-5695 GCA_046070105.1 Dolichospermum sp. | reverse complement strand
CACTCTTAAACCCGCAAATCCTAATTACAATCCCATAGAAGTTCCCGCAGTGCAAGTGGAAGTACAAGGTTCTTTGGTGGGTATTTGGCGTAATTATAACTAAAGGATGTCAGTGGTCAGTGGTCAGTGGTCAGTGGTCTGTGGTCTGTGGTCTGTGGTTTGTTGTCAGTGGTCAGTTGTCAGTGGTCAGTGGTTTGTTGTCAGTGGTCAGTTGTCAGTGGTCAATTCCATTATCCATTACCCATTACCCATTACCCATTACCAATTACCAATTACCCATTACCAATTACCCATTACCCATTACCCATTACCCATTACCCATTACCCATTACCCATTACCCATTACCCATTACCAATTACCCATTACCCATTACCAATTACCCATTAATTATTCCAGTTTATGTACTTAACGCGAAATACAGCCCCGAAACTGCCTACTTTTAAACTCAAGTTACCTTATGCGGGGGAGAAAAAAGGCAGTTATCAAGTTAAGCAACCATTACCGGGCTTTCCGAAAATGCCTTTATCTCTGCAATTGCGGGAGTATCAACGTCAAGCTGTGACTAGCTGGTTTGCTAATCATGGCAGGGGAACATTAAAAATGGCTACTGGTAGTGGTAAGACTATTACTGCATTAGCGATCGCTTGTGAATTATATCAGCAAATTGATTTACAAGTCCTATTAGTCGTGTGTCCCTATCGTCATCTTGTTACCCAGTGGGGCAGAGAATGTGAGAAATTTAACTTACAGCCGATTTTAGCATTCGATAATTTACGCAGTTGGCAAAGTCAACTTTCCACAGCAATTTATAATTTGTCTTCTGGTTCTCAAAATTTTGTCACAGTAATTACCACTAATTCCACTTTAATTAGTGATGGTTTTCAGACACAACTTAAATATTTTCCCCCTAAAACATTAATTATTGGTGATGAAGCCCATAATTTAGGATCACCGAAATTAGAGGAAAGTTTACCACGGAATGTGGGTTTACGTCTAGCTTTATCAGCCACACCAGAAAGATATTTTGATGATCATGGAACACAATCTTTATTAGATTATTTTGGTCCAGTTTTGCAACCCGAATTTAATTTACAAGATGCCATTTCCCAAGGTGCATTAGTTCATTATATCTATAATCCTGTATTAGTAGAATTAACAGAATTTGAAAGTATAGCTTATTTAAAACTCACCAAAAAAATCGGCCGTTCTCTACTGTATAAAGATCGAGATATGGGGGAAACAGGAGATTTTGAAGAAAACGAAGATATTAAATCATTATTAATACAAAGAGCGCGGTTAGTTGGCACAGCAGAAAATAAATTAACAGCTTTACAAGAGTTAATGAAAAATCGCCGAGGAACTACCCATACACTGTTTTATTGTAGTGATGGTTCTCAAGAAATTGGACACCGTTATTCCTTGCGTCAACTCAAAGCAGTTGCTCAAATTTTAGGAGGAGAATTAGGTTATAAAGTCAGTACCTATACAGCAAACACTTCATTAGAAGAAAGGGAAATTTTACGTCGTCAATTTGAAAGTGGAGAATTACAGGGTTTAGTCGCAATTCGGTGTTTAGATGAAGGTGTGGATATTCCCGCAATTAAAACCGCAGTAATTTTATCAAGTTCAGGAAATCCCCGTCAATTTATCCAACGTCGGGGACGGGTTTTACGTCCTCACCCTGGTAAGGAACGGGCAACAATTTTTGATATGATTGTGTTACCACCAGATTTGGATAGGGAAACTATTGAAGTGGAACGGAATTTATTAAAGAGGGAATTAAAGAGGTTTGTGGAATTTGCTGATTTAGCGGATAATGCTGGGGAAGCGAGGATGAAGTTATTGGCTTTGCAAAAACGATATGGGTTATTGGATATTTAATTTTGGCGAAATTTATCAATAGTTATTGACTTTATGTACCAGAAAAAGGTACAATAACTTGTCACGAATGGTGTATAATCACTTATATTTTCTAGGTTTAGGGTATGGAAACTCAGATAGTTCTTTACATTTATTCATTTCCTTCATATTTACGGGAACAGCCACGAGTTAAAATAGGTAGAACTTCTGGGAGTATTGAAACTGATCCTACAGAATTAGCATGGCAACGCATACGTTCGCAAATTAAAACTTCACATCCAGAAGAAGCTAAATTATTGGGCGCAGTCAGAGTTCCAGGTGAGTGGGTAGAAACAACAATTCATTCACAGTTAAAAAATAAGGGATATCACATTCCTGAAGCACCTGGAATAGAATGGTTTAAATTTCCCAATCCAAGGGAATTGCAGAATTTCCTAGATATGCTTTATCGTTCTATCATCATTGATGATTTTTCCGAATTTGGTGGAGGAAGAACTGATATTAAAGATGATTCTTTTGATTCTATTATTTCTGCATTTGGTGTTAAAAAATTGAATGGAAAAGAGTTTAGAAATGAACTTGATTTAGTTAAAATTCTCAATGATGAGTTATCTCCACTTTATCCGGGTTTTCCTCAATGGTTCGATAAAACTATGAAAAGCTCAGACAGTGTTTTTAACGTAGCTTATAGAGATAAACAGCCTATTGGAGTTGCTATTTGGAAACCGAAAGGAAATGGAATAGCTAAACTTTCAACTCTTTTTGTAACTGAGGATTATAGACGTAGTGGTATTGGCAGAAACTTAATTTTAACTTGTTTTGAGCAATGGAAAGCGGAACTAATTAGACGAGTTTTTGTTACCACAGCTAAAGTTGAACTTGTTCCCTTTTTTGAACGTTACGGCTTCTGGGTAGAAGGTATAGGAAGGGAAATATATGAACGTGAAAAAAATTTACCAGAATGGTTTTTAACGAAACTATTTTTTTATGAATCTGATCAGAATAATTTAGACCCAATCAACAAGGCAAAAATTCTATTTCCATCTATAATATCAACATTATATCAGCCCAAAGGTAGAGAAGAAATTTCACAAATTGAATTGAAAGATGGAAATATTCTGTTAAGTGCTGTTAATAATAGTCTTATTTATCAATTCTCTCTGCATTCTTGACTAAATCTTACTTATCCAGCTGAGTCCGTTTACACCCCACAAACAGCTTACGTTATACCAATTCATCCTCAATTCTTGATTCAGATATTCCAGGCAGGGAAGACAGTCTATTATGGTAAATGTAGTTGTACCCAGGATGACATGAGAGGAGGATTAATATTGTTCTATGCTACTCGTCCTATCTCTGGTATTGTAGCGATCGCAAGAATTGTTAATCGCTATATTGGAACGCCCAATAAACTCTATAATGATTTAGGGATGAAGGGGGTTCTCACCTTGGAAGAAATTGGTAGTGAAGAAAAAGCACGACAGGCTGTTGAGTTTGATTTCCTTATGCCACTCCGTCAAGTGGTTCATCTCCATGACTTACGCAGTAATGGTGTTCTCAACGGACCACCACAAACAATGCACAGCCTTCCTTTAGAACGTTATAGAAAAGCTGTTGAACTTGGAGGTATTTATGCAGGCTAAATATATCAAAGCATTAAGTATTAAGAAAATTTATGCTGAACGCATTATTGAAGGCAGTAAAAAAATTGAGTTACGAAAACGTTCAATTGGCATTGAATTAGGAGATCTAGTTCTTTTATACGAAACCACACCTGATTCTATCATCAAAGGAGGTTTTATTGCTGATAAAACTATATCTTTACCTGTTGATCAGATGTGGAGGAAGTATCACCACATTTTAGGAGTAGAAAAAGATTTCTATGATATATATTTTGAAAACTGTGAATTTGCTTATGGTACTTTTATATATCAAAGCTTTCTTTTTCCTTCCATTTCTCTGAAACAAATGCACGATCTTTGCCCTAATTTTACTCCACCACAAGCCACGATAAACTGGCGTAATAATTGGTATATTCAGACTGAATGGGTGGATGCACTTAATAACGCAAGAAATCAGTTAATGGAGCAAGGTAGATTAGGTGAACAATTGAGTTTATTTGCATTGTAATACATGAATCTGATTAATCTTATCATGAAAATGTAATTTAAACTATTACCATCTAATAACCACTATTTTGCTTATTGATTGATAATTTTTCTATTTCTCTTAGCTTATCAAAAATATAAATAATATGATGAAACGTCAAATAATTTTCATTGGTGGAGTTCATGGTGTTGGTAAAACAACACTATGCAAAAAAATAGAATCAACATTTAATATCGAACATTTTTCAGCAAGCAATCTAATTGCTAAAGAAAAGGCAGAAGAAAATCTTCTCAACAAACAAGTTGAGAATATTACTGGAAATCAAGATTTTCTAGTAACAGCAATAAACAAATATTTTAAGAGTGAAACCTGGTATTTACTTGATGGGCATTTTTGTCTATTAAACAAGAATAATGAAATTACCAAAATTCCATACTCAACGTATGAAGGAATTTGTCCAAGTGCTATTATTCTTTTAGTTGATGAACCAGAAAATATATATACTCGTTTAAACTTAAGAGATAGTATTAAACATGATTTATCATTGTTACTTTCTTTTCAAGAACAAGAAATTGATTATGCTGATTATATAAAGGATAAATTAAATATTCCCTATATAATGTGTAACATTAGTGAAGAGGAGAAAATATATACTTTTATTGAAGATTTAGTGTCTTTATGAGTTAGTTAGGGTAACACCACGGAGTTCTCAATGAATGAGAAATATCCAAAATAAAATTACCCAAATTGCTTTTCGGGTTTTCGTGTTCAAAAAGTGGAGTCATAATTTCTAAAGTACCGCAGTCATAAGCAAAGCGAGAACCCCTACCCTCACCTGTATCTCTCAATAAGGCTTCAAAAGTTTCCCAGCTAAGGTTATATAAAACTGTTCTTTGTTCAGCAATAATTGACTCCAGAAGCATATACAATACCTATTCCATGACAATATTAGATAAAATCCCCAGAATTTTACTTACATGATTAATATAATAATCTGTTAAATCAATTTCGACAACTTGATTAATAAGTTTTAAAAATTTCCAGTTAGTACCAGTGGTGACAGTACCATAAATTGTTTGAATATTATTACCTTCACGTTCATTAAACATTCTTGCGGCTATCATTTCGGCTACACATTGTCCTAAACCTGCATTAATATTTTCTTTTTTAGCCTCTACAATTATCACAACTGGAGCATTAATAATTAATAATTCAGGTGAACGGCTAATAATAAAATCACAATTACCGGTTAATCCTTGTTCTGTATCTACAGTAAAATCAATACCTGAAAATAAACTGATTTGATTGTTTAAATATTTTCTAGCAGCTATTAAAATCGGTGCAATTATCATTTCAGATCGGGATTTTTCCGTATTACTAGCAAGAGCTAAAGGTACATTTTCTTCTAATACTTCTGCTAGTAAAGCCGGACATTCAATTTCTGGAATAGATGCAAAAGCATTAATTTTATCTATAATTGTTAAAGCAAAAGCTTTTCTAACTTTATCTAAAGTAAATTCACTGTATGACATTTGATTTATTCCTGGAAGTTACTAATGGTAAATTTATTTTTCCATTTTTTCAGCAATTAATTTTTTCTGAAAATCATACTCACAAAATAATTTGAAATTACAGCACTTACCGATAAGTGGATACAAAATCACCCCACCCCCAACCCCTCCCCGCAAGCAGGGAGGGGGCTATGATGTACTTTATAACAAAGGA
>JBJUHT010000022.1:0-10686 GCA_046070105.1 Dolichospermum sp. | reverse complement strand
ATGAAAATTGTAGCTGGCGCGAAAATACAAACATGACCATGCAAAATTTAATAAAGCTTGAATGGTACATTTTTTGGGTTCTTGATTAGATGGAAGCCAAGAAAATTTTTGAGATAACTGCTCACTATAGTATACATAAAGGTGACGCATGGGTACATACTTTTGAGATGACCAAGGTTTATCTGGTCCTGTATAGTGAATTATTTTAGGATACTGCATACGCTGAGTTATTTCTTGATTTTGAGGTAAACCTAACAATTTCTCCTTATAAAGTCTTGCTTCCACATTCCAAACACCCGGTAGGTGACAATAGTTTTTCCAAAAGACTGCATTTAAAGCATCTTGATCTGGAAAGGTTAACTGATTAGCATTTTCCATACACCATTGTAAAATATTTTTAGTACATTGCTTTTGCTGCCAATGAATACTATCAATTAGTAACACTCCTGAATTAAAATAAAGATCATCACCATCCACAGCAAAGTTTTGTTGAAAAATATCTTGATAAGGTAATTGGACATGAGGAACAGCAGCAATTGGTTTGCTATTTAATTCATAGTTAAACAACTCAGCAATATCTCCTAAAACCAGAATATCACAATCTAAATAGATCATTCTTTCAAGATTATGACATAAATCCGGTCCCCAGAGTCGTGAATAGATATTTAGATTCCAATCTTTTTGAACAACAAGTAGATCTTGAAATAAACTTAAATCAACAGGTATTACTGACACTACTGCATTAAATTGAGAACAAATTTGTTCAATTCTGTTAATGTTAGTTTGAGAAATATCTGGAGAGAGGATATAAAAGTGGAAATTTTCTGGACTAGATGTGTTCTTTAATATTGAGAATATTGTAACAGCACAATACCGAGCGTAAGGATCATCAGCAGAGAACAAAACAGATATTTCTTCGGTCACGATATTAATTCCTTTCTGGATTTGATGGTTCTCAATTTAAAGCAATTTAAACCTGTTTTGGGTACGTTGTAAATAGTAATCACAACGACGGATAAGCTTTTCCCAAGACTTGTTATACTGTCCACTTTTATAGGCTAGTTTTTGTAAAAATCGAGCTGGACGTGATTCGTTCCCACGAGGATATTCTGTTGGTAAAACTGGTACATCTAGAAATTTGCAAAGTTCCTCATAACCATATCCTAAATTTAAGTCAAGAATCAATAAATTTTCTTGATCTTGAAAATAGTCAAAAACTTCTGTGTGAAAAGCATAATATCGAGATTGATAAAGTTCTATATCGAAATTGCTTGCACCAAAAAATGTTTGATTAAAATCATCATAACTAGATTTCCATTCCCAAATATAACGCCCTTCCCTCAACAACCATTCCATGCTCTTTAACCAACCTTCTATTGGTCTGGTGGTTAAAATAAATCCAGAATTGGGACATAATTTGTCTAATTTCTGGTATAGCATAGGTATGGGAGTATCTACAAAGCCAGTGTATTGGTTAAGTATTGATAAATCATCAGTTTCATAAAGACTAAATGGGAAATGAACAGAGCTTATATCTAGTTCGTTTAAAGCCATATTTAAAGAAGTAGTTCCTGTTCTTGGTAAACCAATTCCGAAAACCTTATTAAACCGCATAATCATTCCTTTAATAAATACAAAGTTAATAATTTTTTAAACCAGAAGTACCTCGCCATTTTCTTAATTTTAAGATTGCCTTAGATGGTAAAATTGATTTGATTATTTTCACAAGTTTACCCCAAATCTTACAACTTATCCACTCACCACCATATTGAATTAAGCGATGATACAAGGGAACTAAGCCTTTGCTCAGTTTCCAGCGTTCGCTAATAAACAGCATCATATTTCTGCATTGACTACTGCTACAATCAAATACACAAAATAAAATATCTTGATTTACAAATTTCTTACTATCTCTATACATCCTCGCCAATAAATCATGATCTGCACACCAGATATAACTAGTATCAAAACCATATTTTAACTGACAAGATAATCTCACTAAAGTAGCTTGATGTGATGTAGGCATATAACGCCAAATTTCCTTTATTGGTTTAGGCATTTTTTGAAAATGTCGTATTTCTAAATCATCTAATAACACTTCTTCAACACCTGCTAAAATTACATCAGCATCACTATTTAAGGCACTAGTCAAGTTGCTAAGAGCATTGGGATCATAAAAATAGTCACCTGCGTTCATATACAAAATCCAATCCCCGGTAGCCATTTTCGCGCCTTTATTCATGGCATCGTAAATACCTCTATCCGGTTCACTGATATATTTATCTATGTGATCAATGTAGTTTTTAATAATTAATTTAGTTCTATCTTCTGAATTTCCATCTATTACTAGATATTCTATATGAGAATAATTTTGTGTAATTACACTTTGAATTGTTCTTTCAATTACGTTTTCGGCATTTTTAGCTATTGTGACTACAGAAACTTTTGGACAGGATATATTTATCATTTTATTTTTAGTTATGTCATGTTGCCAATTTTTATCTACAGCTTAATCCAGCGTGAAATTTATTTTTGAAGTGCGAAGTCAGTTCAGATTTAATAAGTTGAATATATCTAAACTGTTGATCAGTTTTTTAAAATGGTTTGCGGATATCGAAAAAACCGTCGCTTAACTGCAATAAATATTCGTCTGATAATAGCTCTCTATATTCAGGATCATCTTTATATTCGTGCCACCGCTGTAATACTTGGCTATGTAAATATTCAGCATCAATATTAGTACCACTAAAGCTACTACCACCACCGAATGACTGAACTTCTTTTAGCGAATAACTGTCAGCTTCTGAAGACCAGGGTATATCTAACTGGGTAAGAATTGATGAACGATAATTAATACTAGTAAGCCATTTTGTATAATCAATTGCTACTATTGGTACATGAAGATAATCCTTGATATTCAGAGTTTGCTCCAAATAGGTAATAAAAAGTGCTTTTTTCTTATTTATATCTAAATTCCGATTGATATCTAAACCAGATAATCTCTCTCGTCGTTTTAAAGAAGATGCAAAGCAATTATAAGGATCTCGAAGAATAAAGACAACTTTTACGTTACTAAATTTTGTCATTTTCTTTAAAAAATTATGGTTCAGGCTAAAATCCTCAAAAGAATAAAGTAAATTTTTAGCCTGTTTAAGCTCATTTCTTATCAGAGAAAAATCATTGCCAATATATGTCTTATTACCTATAGCTTCTTTTTGATTTTGATTGACATAAGATATTATTTTTTGATCTCTAGAAATTGGAGAGATAGATAAGTTTTTGCGAATAAGATCACAATTATTAAAATGAACAATAGATTGGATTTGATGACAAAGCCAATTGATAATTGCGTGTTGTCCAGAGCGTTGGAGACTTATAGTTACATAAATTTGAGGAATGTGTTTTTCGCCTTGCAACTCGGCAATAGAAATAGGTAATAGTTGGTGAATTTTTTGTTTTAATAGCATTGGAGTTAGTAAATTGATGAAATTGATTTGTAAAGGTGAGAAAGAAAATTAAATTTTGACTAATTTAATTGGTAGAGGCACAATTCCATGTTTGGAGTTTTCACAAGGAATACCTGAGTCATAAATATCAAAAATAGGAACTTTAAATCTAGATATATTTTCTGCTTTGATCACATTTCCGGCTCCAGGTATAAAAAGGTTAACACTGATCAAATATTCACCACTACTAAGATATTTCTCTATATTCTCTACCTTTAATAAATAACCATAATTGCCATCTATTTTTTCTATAACATTTCTAGTTAGTTTTGGACCAAGTTTACAAACTTGTAAACCATCAAATGTTTGTACAGATATTCCTATACCTACATTAATGTAAGATTCAAAGCTCTTAATTTGTAATTCTATCAAAAGATGTGCGTGATCGTCTTTCATTTCGACTGTGGTATTTATATTCTCTAGACTCAAGCGATGTTTCTGGTTAGTAAGAGGAAAAATATTATTTTTATTTTTTGTTTCCTTGCTGTCTAGAAATGTATCTTGTTCATAATGTGATGTTACATGATTTATGTCCCCACAAACTTTCAGATTGCCTTTTTCTAGAAAAATACCTGTTTGACAGAATCTTTTGATTGCTGCTATATTATGGCTCACAAATAATACTGTTCTACCCTCGCTTTTAGAAACATCCTCCATCTTCCCCAAACACTTTTTTTGAAAAGCAGCATCCCCCACCGCTAAAACCTCATCCACAATCAATATCTCCGGTTCTAAATGCGCCGCCACCGCAAATGCTAACCGCACATACATTCCCGAAGAATATCGCTTTACAGGCGTATCTAAAAACTTTTCCACTTCAGCAAAGGCGACAATTTCATCAAACTTTTGTTTAATTTCCATCTTACCCATTCCCAAAATCGCGCCATTAAGAAATATATTTTCTCTCCCTGTCAATTCTGGATGAAATCCAGTTCCCACTTCCAATAAACTCGCTACCCTACCCTTAATTTTAATACTTCCAGTGGTAGGTTGTGTAATACGACTTAATATTTTCAATAATGTTGATTTTCCCGCTCCATTTCTACCAATAATCCCAACTCTATCGCCTTGTTTAATTTCCAAAAATATATCTTTTAAAGCCCAAAATTCCTCAAAAGCAGAATTTTCAGTTTTAGCTTCAGAATTTATGAAACTACTAATAGATTTAAACTTATTAGTAATTATATCTCGCAGTGCTGTATAACGTTCCCGTTTTTGATGTCTAATAGTATATTTTTTGCCTAGATTTTCAACTCGAATAACTGTATCCAACATGGTCAGAAATTCCCCAATGTGTTAATATGGATTTTAATATTTACCTAAGAGGTTGTCTTAAAGGTTTTCAAGCAAAGTCCACGCAGGTGGACTAACGAAAAATTAAGGATTTGAAACCTGCGTAGGCAGGTTTTGTCTGTGTAGATGTGATTTCTAATCGCCGGAATTCAAACATCCTCTAAGAGTAACATTGACGATTATTCGCATAGTATTTTCCCCGCTTGTAAATATTTAAGAGCTATAGACTCTGTTCTAACTTAAATTTTTGAGTGAGCATGATTTTAACATAGATGATCTTCAATGCTATTTTATCCCAAGTGTAATTTTATACATATTGAATGCTTAATTTAGTTGTTTTTAGTAGTTTAACATGGAAAATGATTACTTAAATATTTTCCCAAAGTTTCTTGAAATTTTTCAAATCCAAAAATATCAATCACTTTTTCTCTGAGTTCTTGAGGTTGATAAATTAATGAATTAGGATATGTACCTTGCAGAATTTGAATGATAGTTTGAGCAATTTCTTCAATGCTATCTGGGTTTACCAGTGATCCCAGTTTACCACCACAAAGAGCATCTATCGCACCATCTTGATTACCGCCAATGGTGGGTTTACCGCAAGCTAAGGCTTCCAAATAAACTATACCAAAACCCTCACCTTTGCTGGGCATAGCAAATACATCACAGAGATGATAATGATCTCCTAATTCTTCATCTGATACAAACCCTGTTAAGGTTACACAATCACGTACATTAAAAGTATCTATTATTGATTCTACTCGATTTTGATCATCTCCTTTACCTACAAGCAGGTAATGAATGTTTGGTATCTGTTGACGAATGATGGGTAAAGATTGAATAATTTGATCATAACCTTTGTAGCGATCGCAGCCAACTAATCTACTTACAGTCAGAATAATGGGCTGATTTTTATCAAGTTGATAGCGGTCTAATAAATACTGAGGTTTAGACTGAATCGTAAATTTATTAGCATCAAAAGTATTTGGTAGTATATATACATTCTCGAAGAAATTTTCTTGCTCTGGTAAGATATGATTAGATGTATATTCACTGACTGAAATAATTTTGTCGGCTGCTTTCAATGCACTGATTTTAGATGTTTGTTTGACGTTCCAGGCATCAATACCATGTATAATTACCCAATAGGGAATTTTTAATAACTTCAAGATTTGAAAAGCTACAGGTGAGAAATTGATATGGCCACAGATAATTAAATCAGGGCGTTCTTGTAAAGCTGCTAATAAAACTTGAAACGCAAATACTGGTGTATGCAGCCAAGAGGATTTCCATTTTCCAGCAAATTGGAATTTAGTATCTGGGTTAAATTGTAAATCATCCGTAGATTTAGCGTCGTTTTTTAGGAAAATATGGCGATCGCTATTTGGTAATATCTTTTCTAGGGCTTGAATGAAAAAAGCTGAATAGACCTGAATACCTCCTTTAAACTCAAAAACATCGGGTATCCAAACATGAATTTTCGGGATTTTGGACATAAAAATTAGGAATTGTCAAATAACTCTAGATAACAATTATGACAAATTACAGCAGAGTCCATTGCTATGAGCTACAAATTGTAATAATAAAACTCTTGTGGGGTGGGCATCTTGCCCCCCGTGGTGTACCTCATAAAACCAGAAAGTGCTGTATATAAAGTTTTTTAGTTTTAGGGAACTCCTAACTGTTGGATTTTCACTAAATCATACATTGTGGGTAATGTTTCCCAAGGATAAACTTTTCATATTGGAGGGGGTTAGGGGTGGGGTTCTTGTTCCGGGTTTGATGACAATTTGCTGTAACAAGAAGTCCGGGATATTATGTCTTCATACACGGAAACCATTTTTAATGCTATTTTATCCCAGGTATAATTATCTAAGATAAATTGCCGGGCGCGATAGCGAAGTGATCCGTAGGAAGCGCCCATTTTTTCGGCTAACTTATGGTTATCTAAAAACCGTTGTATAGTTGTAGAAATTGCATCTACATCAAGTTCTGTGACATAACCAATCTGGTTTTGTTGAATGATATCAGATAAAGCTACACCAGGAGTAACTAAAACTGGCAAACCTGCACCTAAAGCTTCTAAAACTGATACACCAAAGTTCTCAGAATAGGAAGTTAGAGCAAAAATATCTGATCCTTGTATTAATAAATCCTTGATTTCACCCTTGACAAATCCAGTAAAATGTGTTTCTTGTTCAATTCCATGAGTTTTCACTAAAGTTTTTACCTCAGTTTCATATTCTGGATCACCACTACCTGCTATAATAAACGCGAAGCGATAATCAGATAACTTGCCTAATGCTGGAATTAAGTAATCTAAACCTTTTTTGGGATGTAAGCGAGATAAAAACAAGATAATTGGCTGATCTAGGGGTAAATTAAAATGTTGTCTCAAACGTTGATTAGCATCAGGAATTGTATTGGGAATTGTCAGTCCGTGAGGTATAATAAAATTTGCAGAGGCTAAATTTAATGGTGCAGCTTCTTGTTGTTCAGAAATAGACGTGAAATGAATACTAATACTGTGATTAAGATTAGTTTTTTCTATTAGGCTAAGGTACAATTCTTTTTTTAGTTTTTTTTGTTGTAATGACCATTCACAAAGCATTCCACAAGGACGGACTATATAAGGAACTTTTTTCCATTGAGCAATGATCATTGCCATAGTAGAAGTATAGCAAAATATAGTATGAATATGCAATAATTCGTAATTGTGAATATTCTGCCATAGCCAAATAGTAAAATCATAAGAAAATCTAAATTCTCTAATAGCACTAATAGGAGGGGAAAATCTAGAGAAAAACCACACAGGAACTTGTTGGTAATCTGTACGTTTTCTCAGAGGCACATTGAGTAATTCTGTGCCATGATCATTAGTAGTAGCAATTTCTGTATCAATACCAGTTTCTCTCAAAACTTTTACCATTTCTAAAACTGCTTGACTCGGTCCACCTCGTACTGGACTAACAGAAGGAATAACATGAAGAACTTTCATTTTATTGTACTCTCCAATTGATAAACTGAAGCTGTTTTTATGGCAATATTATTCCAGGTATAATTTATATGGATAAACTCAGAAGCACGCTCACCAATTTTCCTGGCTTCTTCGGGATGATTTAAACAATATTGTATTACCTTAGTAATTTCTGTAGAATCTAGTTTGGTGACATAACCAAGTTGATTTTCCTCTATCATATCAGCTAAGGCTACTCCGGGAGTGACGATAGTTGTTAAACCAGCGGCCATTGCTTCTAATACCACAATTCCAAAGTTTTCGGAATGAGAAGTAAGTGCAAAAATATCTGACCCTTGTAATAAGATATCTTTTATTTCACCTTTGACAAAACCAGGACGAAAAGTACAATGCTCAAGATTATTCTTGGTTAAGAGTTCATTGACTGTATTTTCATACTCTGGATCGCCAGAACCTGCTAGGATAAAAGTAAAGTTTTGCGTTTTTAATTGACTTAGTGCAGGAATTAGATAATCTAAACCTTTCTTATAATGAAACCGAGACATAAATAAGATGATTTTATGCTCTGGAGGTATGTTAAACATATCTCGCACTTTCTGTTTAGCATTGGGTATGGGATCACTCAAGTGTAAACCTAATGGTACAAGTGTGGATGAAACTCCCAGTTTTAAATATTTAAGTTCTTCTAGTTCTTTTGTGGAAGTTACTTGTAAAGTATTACTAGATCGAAGATTACTCTTTTCGATCAAGGATAAATATATTTTTTTCTTGAGTTTACTTTGTTGTAAAGACCATTCACACAGTAAACCATGAGGTTGATTAATGTATGGTATTTGCCTCAATCTAGCAATCATCATACTAACTGTTACTGGGTAAGAAAACAAAGCATGAATATGTAGTAAATCATAATTTTTAATATTTTTCCAGAGCCACGTTGTTAATTTCCAAGAAAACATAAATTCCCTGATTAATAAAATAGGTACGTGAAAGTATGGTAAGAAGTAAACTGGAACTTCTTGATAATTTATCCATTGTTCTAGGGAAACATTTAAAACTTCTGTCATATTATGATTAGTAGTGACTATTTCTGCATCAATACCAATATTTCTTAATGCCAATACCATGTCTAAAACTGCTTGGGTTATGCCACCACGCATGGGACTAAGCGAACATACAACGTGAAGAACTTTCATCTTGATAACTACTTAGATAATTAACTTTGTTAGTAAGCTGTTACGCACCTGAATTGTATTATAATCCTAAAATGGTTAAATCTTGTGGGGTGGGCATCTTGCCTGCCAGACTTATACAAATTAAATACACAACAGCTTATTGCGTGAGTCCTATAAAAAAAGAATCTCTAAATATCTTCTAAATTAATCCCCATTCCTTGCAGTCTTGCAGCTAGTTTAACAGCTTTTTGTTCTGCTTGTTCTGCTCTTTGGCGTTCTTTTTCTGCTATTTTACGCTCTTGATTAACTAACTCACTTCCCCAGAGTAATAAATTTCCAGATTTATCCCACCATCGTAACCAATAACCCTCAAATTCGGCTTTTTTTCCTATCCATGCACCCAAGAATAGGTCTAAAGCTTCTATCCAAAAGCGCTGATTTTCATCTGGAGATTCTTGCTGGTATTTACCGTTAACTAAATTATGAACTTCTAAAATTCCAATTTGGGGATGGAAAATCACGTAAGTGGGAATTTTTAAGATTTGTTCATAAAAGTGCCACTTTCCATAGGGAAAATGGGGATTAATGGAATATTCTGTTCCTTCTGTTGCGGATATAAATTCCATGACAATGGCTGGGTTTTCTCCTTCGCTGTGAGGAGTGTAACTACGACGGATTTCTCCTGGAGCTAGAGTATGGACAGAAGGCACGTAAACCCAATCAGGTGCTTTGACGATGGTTTTGTCATCCACTGTGGCACATAGACCAAAATTGGAGGCAATCAGCATTGATTCTAGAATTAAACCTGCTAATTCTAGAGACTCTCTTAAAGCAGCAGCGAGAAGGGGTTGGAGGTTATTTTCCACGGGTTCATCTGGTAGGGGAAAATCTGCTGGTAGTTTTTCCCAGGTGATTCGAGGTGGGGTATTGGGGGGGCAAAGTTGTAGAACTGTCATAGTCAAGAGCGATCGCTAAGAGTGTTAATTTATTATATTGTTTATTGATTGCATTTAGATAGTTGAATAATTGTGAATTTATGTGTCTTGTGCTTGAGATTCTAACCATTGATTAAAAAGTGCGATCGCTTCTTGAATTTTTGTTATAATTACTTCTGTTTGTTGGGCTAATTCTAACACTCTTTCTTTTCGCAATTGCAAATTATAATTGTGCCGTGCTAAATGTCTAAATTTCCGATAATCATTTAATTGTAATAATAACGAACCTTGCCATAAAGGGGGACGATTTTCTCCACCAATTTCTGCCATTTGTAATAATAGTTGTTCATGCCAATTTTCTGCTTTTGGTATGCCACCATCTAAAGTGACAGCAACTCTTTCACTAATTCTCTCACAAGCTGTATAAAAATCACAAATATAGCTGGATAAAGCAGGAGTGAGAGCAATTTCTGGAATAGTTTCTGCTTGGGCAATTAGTTGTTTTAAAGCTTGAAAATTCCGCTCTAAAGCTATCATCTCATCTTCAATGCGAGTTTTTAGAGCTAAATATTTATTAGTAGGCATGGGTTTTTCTTTAAGAATGCGAGAACGGACAAAATCTGGGATTTCTTCTAGCACTACCAAATCTATTTTTAACCAACTAGGTGCAATTTTTTCTAGAAGAGAATAAGCCTCCCATTGCTGTTTTTCCGACATTCCTCTCACTGCCAAATCTAAGTCAGATTGCCAATGCCAAGGACTTTCTCCTGATAAAGAACCAAATAATATTACCTCTTTTGCTC
>JBJUHT010000021.1:0-9495 GCA_046070105.1 Dolichospermum sp. | reverse complement strand
CGATTATTGACAATTTGAATTTCTTGATTAACTGCGTTAAATTCTGTACTCAATTTTTGGATTGGGATTTGAATTTTCTCGTCAATAATTTGACTAATTTCTTGTTTATAAGTCTCGATTTTCCCCAAACTTTGATTAATTGCAATTTCAATCTTCTGGTCAATAATTTGACTTAATTGTTGTCTCCAAGTTTCGATTTGTTCTAGTCGTTGATTATATGTATTCATGGTTTTATTTATTTGATCAAATTCTTCATCTGTATTTTGCAAATTTGTCTGTAATTGGGAATAATTAAACTGAGGACGATTAACTAAATTTAAAGTCATACTTAAACATAAGGGAATAAACCCATAAGCTACTTGTTGCGTCACTGTAGCTACTATTATTCCTAATATTGACAACCCTAAGCATACATACTCGCTAACTTTTAGCCACTTATGATTATTCATGTTCCCTGGTATTACTTGTCAAGTAGTGATTGATTATGTTAAATAACAACTTTTTTAAGCAGTAAGGCATTTAGATTTTTAGATTTTTACTTTTAATCCACTTACAATAATGATAACTGCTCTTTGGGTGGCTTAAAACCCATGTGTTGATAAGCTGCTTTTGTCGCTATTCTACCCCTTTGTGTTCGGCTTAAATAACCTATTTGCATTAGATACGGTTCATAAACTTCTTCAATGGTTTGGGTGTCTTCCCCCGTAGTAGCAGCAATGGTTTCTAAACCCACTGGACCACCATTAAAGTTTTCAATAATTACACTGAGCATTTTTCTATCTGTCCAATCCAAGCCACAGGGATCAACTTGAAATAACTGTAATGCTTCTGCTGCAACAGCTTCGTTAATTTCCATCAACAGCTTTACTTCAGCATAATCACGGACTCTTTTCAGAAGTCTGTTAGCAATTCTTGGTGTTCCCCTCGATCGTTTAGCTATTTCCGTAGCCCCATCTAAACTAACTGCGGTCTGTAATAATTCAGCAGTGCGGAGAACAATCTGAGTTAGTTCTTCAACTTCATAAAAGCGTAGTTTCTGAATTAAGCCAAAGCGATCACGTAATGGTGAAGTTAAAGCTCCGACGCGAGTTGTGGCCCCTACCAAAGTAAATTTAGATAAAGGTATGCTTCTAATTCTGGCGCTAGAACCCTTACCTATGGTAATATCTAAACGGTAATCTTCCATCGCTGGATATAAGATCTCCTCTGTCATCCGCGATAGACGATGAATCTCATCTATAAATAACACATCTCCCGGTTTCAGATTCACCAATAACCCCACAATGTCCCGTGGCCTTTCCAAAGCTGGGGCGCTGGTAATTTTGTAGTTCACTCCCATTTCTGAGGCTAAAATCATGGCCATAGTGGTTTTACCTAAACCCGGTGGTCCATATAATAACAAATGATCCAAGACCTCACTTCTCGACTTAGCTGCTTTAATGGCTATATCTAAAACATCCTTTAAATCCTGTTGTCCTATGTAGTCAGCCAAACATTGAGGACGTATACTCTCCTCCGGTTTACCTTGTTCATGAATAGCAGCTTCCGACTGTAACAGATTTTCAGCAGGAGGTACTTTTACTGACTTCTGTTGTTGTTTTACTTCTTTGTTGGGTTCTGGGGGCTGTTTTTTGGAGGAGATAATTGCCATAATTTTTGGTACAGAAGTTCAGAAATCGAAATCAGAGCGCCGCTGTGTAGTAGTGAACTATCTTTGCTCAAAACTTTTCCAACATTTTTTCATGATCTGACACAAGTATAGGATATTTACGGTGACTTTTTATCCAGGAACACTAAAAAACATAAATGTTTACGTAAACATTTATGTTCACTTTCTAAGATATGGCCGTAGACAAGGTAGTTAGGACTATGTTTTGGTCATTTAACCCTAATACCTTTGAGTATATTTGAGTCTGGACAAGACCCATTGTATCTTGATCCACTCTTGTCCTCTATTCCCCAATTGCCTTTACAATTAAAATTCCTAAAACCACGAGCAAAAAAGTTATATGTTGTCTAAAAGAATCTTACCTTGTCTAGATGTCAAAGCCGGCAGAGTCGTCAAAGGAATTAACTTTATTGATCTCCAGGATGCAGGTGATCCGGTAGAAATGGCCAGGGTTTATAATGAAGCTGGTGCTGATGAGTTAGTATTTCTAGATATTACAGCCACTCATGAAGACAGAAACACGATTATTGATGTCGTTTACCGCACTGCTGAACAGGTCTTTATTCCCCTGACTGTGGGTGGAGGAATCCAAACCTTAGAAAATGTTAAAGATTTATTACGAGCGGGGGCTGACAAGGTTAGTATTAATTCTGCGGCGGTCAGAAACCCAGATTTAATTAATCAAGCCAGCGATCGCTTTGGAAATCAGTGTATTGTTGTAGCTATTGACGCTAGATGCAGACCTGATACTAAGAATCCGGGCTGGGATGTATATGTTCGGGGTGGTAGGGAAAATACTGGGATAGATGCTTTAGAGTGGGCTAAAGAAGTCACAAAAAGGGGGGCGGGAGAATTATTAGTCACAAGTATGGACGCTGATGGTACTCAAGCTGGTTATGATTTGGACTTGACAAAAGCGATCGCTAATGCTGTAGAAATTCCCATCATTGCGTCTGGTGGTGCTGGAAACTGTGAACACATTCACAGTGCTTTAACTCAAGGTAAAGCGGAAGCCGCACTGTTAGCATCATTGTTACATTTCGGACAACTCACTGTGGCAGAAATTAAGAATTATTTACAAGAACGTCATGTTCGTGTTCGTCTTTCTGCTTGATATCAGATCATAGTGACCAACTACCGCCGTCGAACATCAAACACAGTTTTCTGAAAGAGTGTTAAGATAATGGTACTTCTATGAAGAAATATTAAGAAATATGTTGATTCCTATTTTAATCTTTGATGTAGCGCTTGTAGCATGGTCCCTACACCTGATGGAAAAAGCTTTTGAGCATAAAGAATTTTCTTTGATGTTAGCTGGTATGATAGTGGCATTAGCGGCAGTAGCAATGCTAGTGGTCTATTTTTTAATGGGACACTGTATAAGCTATTTGTTACAAGTTTCTTAATTAAATTTTAATTAAAATAGAGTCCAAAATGATTGATAATATCTTCATGTTTTTGATCTTAATTAGGTAAAGGAATCAAAAAGTTCACCATCACTAGGAAATGGTATATAGTGATCATCAACAAAATTAAGAGATATCTATAGCCATGAGAGAAATTCAATTGTTATATTAAACTAAATCGCTAGTATGTTAAGGATTTAGTAACTGTGCGAGATGATTTAGAGGAATTGGATATTAGTCATGATCAACTGCAAAAATTGACTAACTTACCTGTTAATAATAAATTAATAATTATTACCGATATTATTCAGGATTTAAGTAGACAATTACTAAAAAAACTTCAAGGAACAGAAAATTCAACTTTAGTTTTTGCAGGACTTTCTATGAGCGTTTTTATATATCTTTTGATAAAATCACCATTTTGGATACCATTGATTATATTTACATTATGGACAGGGGTAAGTATACAAACTATATTGTATTTACTATGGCAAGGAAAAAATAGGTTTTTCAAACAACATCAGACAAATTCTTTGCGGATTTTATTGAATGATGTAGAAAGATATAATTCCGTGATTAAAGTTATAGATATTAATGATCAAATCGAAGATGCTGGTAATTTAGGAGTGAGTATCCAAGAAAGAGAAAAAGTATTAGCAGGACTGGAACTAACGAGGAATGATTTAATCCGCGCTTTAAAAACCGAGAGAATTTTGCGAGAGAATAAAAGTTTTATTATGACTAATAATAAGTTATTTACTAATAATTTAGCAGCTTTAGCCTCAATGCAAATTACAGAAGAAGCCACAGAACATGGTAAATTATTAAATGAAGCTTTACAAATTTCCTTAGATGTGCAACAGGAAATGAAAAAATTACAAAATAAGAGTTAAAATCAGAATACAATCATTAGACAATTAATAAATTTTAGCAATGAACTGGCAAGAAATTAGAGGTAATTGGGTCATTATTCCACGTCACCCTGTGGGAATTATCCACTTTTTAGGTGGTGCATTTGTAGCTACTTTACCACATTTAACCTATCGTTGGTTACTCGAACATCTCGCTGCTAAAGGATATGTAGTGATTGCGACACCTTTTGTAAACACATTAGATCATATAGCGATCGCCAAAAATGTATTAATTAACTTTGAACGCACCTTAGAAAGGTTACAAGATTCAGGAGAAATACGTAAAATTTACCTGCCCATCTATGGAATAGGACATAGTATGGGTTGTAAACTCCATTTACTTATTGGTAGTCTTTTTTCAGTACAACGTGCTGGTAATATTTTAATCTCCTTTAATAACTTTGCTGCGAATGAAGCTATACCCTTAGTAGAAAAGTTAAATTCTCAATTAAATTCCCAATTAGACATTGAATTTACACCTACACCCGCAGAAACTAACCAAATAGTACGCGAAAGTTATCAAATTCGGCGGAATTTATTGATTAGATTTAATCAAGATACTTTAGATCAATCAGCAGACTTAACAAAAATTTTACAAAAAATGTTTCCCGATATGATAACAACACAAACTTTATCAGGAAATCATACCACACCTTTAGGACAAGATATTAAATGGCAACCTGGAACTTCTTTCAGTCCTTTTGATGCTTTAGGACAATGGTTAAAACAAGAAGTTTATCGAGATCTAAATCAACTAAAAGAAGCTATGCTATTTTGGTTAAATCCCCTTTCGTGATTCTGATTCAATACCTTCAGCTTGGAAAAAGCCTTGATTACTAGAATGTTTGAAATATTAGTAATTGATGATGATCGCTCTGTACAAATATTTCTGAAAAGAATATTAGAAAAACAAGGTTATGAAGTGATTACTGCTAGTACGGGAGAAGAAGGAATTTTAAAAACCTTGGATTCACCTCCAGCAATGATTATATGTGATTGGATTATGCCCGGATTGAGTGGTTTAGAAGTTTGCGATCGCGTTAAAAAAGATCCCAGATTATCTACCACATTTTTTATTTTATTAACATCTTTAGATTCAGTCGCTAATCGCGTTCAGGGATTAGATGCTGGTGCTGATGATTTCATCACCAAACCTATTGAACAAAATGAACTACAAGCAAGGGTCAGAGCCGGTTTACGTCTACATCAATTAAGTCAGGATTTACATACCCAAAAGTCACTTTTAGAAACAGAATTGGCCGAGGCCACAGAATATGTAAAATCCCTTTTACCTCTACCTCTAAATAACCCTTTGAAGATCAAGTTTAAATTTTTGCCATCACGACAACTTGGTGGGGATTGTTTTGATTACAATTGGCTTGACTCTGATTCTTTAGCTATCTATTTATTAGATACTGCTGGCCATGGACTGAAAGCCACTTTACCCTCTATTTCTGTATTAAATCTCTTACGTTCCCGCGCTCTCAAGGATTTGAATTACTATCAACCTAGCCAGGTTTTAGCGGCTTTAAATAATACCTTTCAAATGAATTATCAAAATGATAAATATTTGACAATTTGGTATGGGGTTTATAATCGAGTTAGTCGTCAGTTAACATACTCTAGTGCCGGACATCCTCCAGCAATTATTGTTTCTGGTAATTCCCCTATTAACACAGAAGTAAAAAGATTAAAAACGCCAGGAATGCCGGTGGGAATGTTTCCTGAAGCCAAGTATGTTGACGCTTCTTGTTATATCGAAAAATCCAGCATCCTTTATATTTTTAGTGATGGTGCTTATGAAATTACTCAAGCAAATGGTACTCTTTGGAGTTTAGAAGGTTTAATTCAGATTTTCATTAGTTTACAGCATTCTGTTGAGAACCAACTTGATTATATACTGGATTATTTAATTAACTTAAACTCCAAAGAGACATTTGAGGATGATTTATCTATTCTCCAAGTTAAATTTGATTATTAACCGGCAGAAACTAAAAGATCCTCAAATGCTTTTTGACTGGGAACAATTGTAAATTTATTATCCATACCAGTTAGTTCAAATAACATCTTAACTTGCTCATTAGTCGAAGAAATGACCATCTTAATCCCAGCTGCTTCCAACATTTTAAATGTGACAACTAGAGTCCCTAAACCAAAACTATCCATAAAGGTAACACTATGACAATCAATCAATAAAGTTTTGATATCACTAGCAATCACCTCTTGAATATTTTTATGAAATTCTGATGAGGTACTAGCATTAAAGTTACCGCTGATTACAATCACTTTTACCTGTTGATTCATAATATCCTCATCTTGATTTAATTTAAAAATGTTCTGATTGTGATGTTGTTATTATATACTAAATATTAGTCTATTTAGTCCCCAAAAGCATCAAATGTTCCTTAATTAATAATACATGAAAGTTTATCAAAAATGAAACACCGCAGTTCAAGAGTTTTTGATCAATTTATCAACAGAAAATAAACTTTACATCGCACTGACCCTAGCTCGATATAGCAACTGATCATATTGTATATAGCCCGTATAACGTACCTTAACTATCTCTCCCGGTTCTGCTGTTCCCTCCAGTAGTTGATGTAATTGTGGATTATAGGGTATTTTGGCACCCACAGGTGCGATCGCCCTCACACCCCAAGTTTGTAATAATGCTTCTAAAGGCTTATCTACCAAAGGTAATATTTTTACCGCTGCTAATTGGTGATCTTCCTTAGCTCTATAAGCCGCTGTTGGCCATTGTAGCAGCAGAGATTCTAATATTTGTAAACTTGTCCGCTGAAATTCCTGTTCTAATAATTCCCTTTGTTGTAACATTGATAAGGATATTCTTTTATGCTCATTTTGTAGTTCTGTTATTTGTTGTAATAAGTCTATATTATCATCTTCACGCTGAGGTTTTGCTGTTTTCAACCCCAAACCCTTAAACCCAAAAGTTTCTGCCAATTCACTCTCAGATATTTGCAAAACTTGTGATAATTTTAGTAATATCTCCACCCGCATTTGCCCAATTTTTCCCCTCCGTAACTGCAAAATTTGCCACTGAGAAACACCAGCAGCTAGACTCAAGGATTTAAAACTGGCAAAACCGACTTTTTGCATTAAATTTTGTAAATTCTGGGTGAAGTCAACTGAGGACATGGATGACAGGAGATAAAGCATTGATCATATACTATCACCTTGATATGACTTGATTTTTCCAGTCAGCTTCTGAGCATCCCTATAATTAGGATAATTAGAATTTATTCATGAAAATATTTTTTTGGCGTTCTTCCTATAGATTAATCACAACCCTGTGTTTATTGGGATTGACTGCTGCATCAGAACCAGTAAGCAGAAATGAGGGCGTAGAATTACAAATTGGCATTGTACAGCGATTTGGGGCTGAACCCACCGACAAATTAGAATTAGCCCCCACAAAAGGCGATCGCTTAACATTAAAATTTGTCCTTGATAATCAGCAACAAACTTTAACTACCGACCAACCCATCCAATTAACAACGGTCATGAGAACCTTGGTAAAACCTGAGATTCAAGAAGTATTGGTTTTAGGTGATTTCCGTACCTTTGAAACAGCCGAAGATAGCGCTAATCACTGGCGATCCCAGGGTATAGAAGTGGAGATAGCCCAACCAGAACGCTGGCAAGTCTGGGCAAAACGAGACATTTACAACAGTCCCCCAATTCGCCGTTTGCTATTGCAAAAGCTCAAAACATCCGGTGATCAAAATGCCTATTTAGCCACAAATATTCGCCAACAAGTACCAAAAATTACCTGGAAAGTCAATGGCAAAAAGTACAGTCCAAATTATCTAGAAGTAAGTACAAGTAAAGACATAATTAAGGTCAAGACTGGTGATCAACCCGAAACAACCCCCCAAAAAAACTTCAACTATGGGGGCAGAATGACCTTACAGCCTAATGCTTACGGGAATTACACCTTAGTCAATACAGTACCATTAGAAACCTATATCCGTGGAGTTTTACCCCATGAAATTGGTACAAACGCCCCCAAAGCAGCCCTAGAAGCACAAGCCATTATTGCTCGCACCTATGCCTTACGTAATGTCCGCAGATTTGCAGTAGATAATTATCAATTATGTGCTGATACTCACTGTCAAGTTTATCAAGGACTCAGTCAAGTCGCCAAAAATACAGATCAGGCCATTGCCTCTACTAGAGGTCAGGTACTCACTTATAATCATGAAATAGTTGATGCTTTGTATTCTTCCACTACAGGTGGTGTCACTGCTAACTTTAGTGATATTTGGAATGGTGAAGACCGTCCGTATTTAAAACCGGTTATAGACGCTGCTAATAGTAATATTTGGAACTTGTCCCATCAGAATTTAGCAAATGCTGAGAATTTCCAGAAATTTATCGCCCTGGAAAAGGGATTTAATGAAAGTACATGGGATGTATTTCGTTGGCGCAAAGAAACTGATATCAATACAATTACTAAAGACTTGCAAAAATTTTTACGTGCTAAAAAAAGCACCTATAGCAAATTTCAAAGAATTCAGGCCATGTCTATCGTTAGACGCAGTCCCAGTGGCAGAATTTTAAAATTAGCTGTGAAAACAGATATCGGTATTTTTACTTTACAAAAAGATGAAGTTCGCAGTGCCTTTGCAGCACCTATTAGCACACTTTTTTATATTCAACCTCTTAATAAAGGACAAGGAAATATTTGGGGATATGCTTTTATTGGTGGTGGCTTAGGACATGGGGTGGGTTTAAGTCAAACAGGCGCTCAGAATTTAGCTAAATTAGGTTGGTCTAGTGCCAAAATTCTAGATTTCTATTATCCTGGTACTAAAATTCAAAGCATTAGGCAGTTGAAAAGTTGGCAAAAACCATGATGGCTTTGGATAGTAACATCAGAAGTAGCACCAATAATATCAGCAATTAGGGAATTGGTAAGACTATGAATAACTAGCCTATCTCCAATCCCCAGACTGAATTATTATTGCTAATAGCCAAATAGCTAAAGCTTAGTAAAGGTCTTCTTCTCTGTGGGTTTCGATAGTAACATCAGAAGCAGGATAAGCAACACAAGTCAGAACATATCCAGCTTCTATTTGATCATCATCTAAGAAAGACTGATCAGATTGGTCAACTTTACCGGAAACGATTTTACCCGCACAGGTTGAACAAGCACCAGCGCGACAGGAGTAGGGTAAGTCTAGACCAGCTTCTTCCGCTGCATCTAAAATATACTCATCATCTTTAACCTCAATAGTTTTGTCTAAATCTTCGGCTTCGCTGATAAGTCTCACTTTGTAAGTAGCCATTTAATTATCCTCTCTTGTGAAATCGGCAGTATAAGTTATTTTGATGCAAATAATAAGGCTATTCTGATAGAATTAGCCACTTGTTTGAATTTGCTTCAATTCTGATACTAAGGGAAAAGTTAAAATTTATAACAGAAAATTAAGCCCGATTAGAAATGAAATTTATTTACAGAAGATTAATAAGTTTTTGTTATATA
>JBJUHT010000020.1:0-6426 GCA_046070105.1 Dolichospermum sp. | reverse complement strand
AGTGGTGAATCATTTTGTTTATGATTCCTTTGGTCAGGTAATTTCTGAAAGTAATCCTGCTATTGATACTCGTTATCTGTTTACGGGAAGAGAGTTTGATCAGGAGATTGGGCTTTATTATTACAGGGCAAGGTATTATGATGCGAATACGGGACGGTTTTTGAGTGAAGATCCAATTGGGTTTGATGGTGGGGATAGTAATTTATATCGGTATGTTTCAAACAATACGATTACTTTAATTGATCCTTTCGGACTTCAGGCTTGCGGCTGTCCAGATGAAGGCAATAGTTTGAGTAGAGCAGGTCAAGGTAGTGCAAATTATTTTGGAGCTTCTTTTCTTAATGATTCTCTTGTAAGAGATCAATACACTAGAGGAGTTAGTAATCTTGATCCTACTGATTCTGCTGGTAGAACTTTATTAAAGAAACAGGCTAGAAATGCAACCTCACCTCTTGGTCAAGAGATTGCTGAAGCAATTCGTCCCATAAAAGGAGAAGGTGGTCGTATTGGAGGTACAGCTAACAAAACCAATGCTCTAATTAACCAATTGTATGGAAAACCTGCGAAACTTTTAGGAGGGGCGGGATTAGCTATTGGAATAGGTACATCTCTTTATAATATTGGAACAGCACCAGAGAATCAACGTGGATGTGTTATTGCTCAAGAAGCAGGTTCTTTAGTGGGGGCCGCATCATTTGGAGCGGCAGGAACGTACATTGGAGGAGCAATAGGAGCAGCTTTTGGTGGAGTTGGTGCAATTCCAGGAGCGTTTATTGGTGGTTTAATCGGTAGTGGCTTAGGATCAATACTTGGCGCACAGGCTGGACGTAATATTTATAAAGGCTTTTAGTCTTTAACAGGTATATTTTGTAAATTGAAATTAACTATGAATGAATCTAGAAAAGCTGCTTTGTTTCATCAACTAATTGGTCAATGTCCTCTTTGTCATCACCCAGTTAGTGGACATTCAATTTCTTTATTGTCTTCTGTTGTTTTAAACACAGGAAACCAAGAAAGAATTGGTGAATTGGAAAGATTAATATCAAACCGTCAATGGTCTGATATTGCAAAGATAAAAGAAGGATGTCAAAATTCGGATATGAAACAGTATTATATCCTTGCTTGTCCACTAAAGGGCATGACTTTACTAGCATTTATTTTTACCTATGAATTATGGTCAGATGATTGGCTAGATGCAGTAATACAGATTTTACCTGAAGATTTTATTAAGCTAGAAAATATTATCAATTCAGCCTGGTTAGTTCTTTAGATAAAATCCATGTCTTTGGAAAATTAGGAAAGAGTGATCGCTTTTTGGGGTGTGGGAGTGCGATAGCGAAGCGCTCCGTAGGAATCGCTGTTATAATTTAATATAGTAAGTTAAAAGCAAATGCCAACAGTTTTATATATAAAGGGGTGGCGATTTTTCTTTTATTCAGACGAAGGAAATGAACCCATTCATATTCATGTGCAGAAAGGAGACAGTGAATGCAAATATTGGCTAGACATCGATCTATATGAAATTCGAGAAGCTTATTCATATCGAATGTCATCACGAGATATACGGGAAGTGAAAAAGATAATCTGGCAAAATTTTGATGAAATAGTAGATGAATGGCAAACATTTAGGAATCAACAAAATGGATAAGCAATACAATGTATCAAACATTGACTTTAATGGAGAATGGATAATTCTATTCGTAGATGGAAAAATCTATCAAATTCCAATTGCCCAAGCCTCTAAGCGACTTGCTCAAGCAACAGATATAGAGCGTAAAATGTATCGCATTTCTCCATCTGGTTATGGTATTCATTGGTACGCAATTGATGAAGATCTGACAACTCAAGGATTAATCAAACTAGCAACAATCTCCAAGACAGCTTAAAGCAAACACAATAGACTTTGATTGCTTTTTGTGGAGGTGAGAGGGCGATAGCGCAAGCGCTGCTGCAAGCAGTTCGCTTTTTGGAGATGTTGGGAGGGCGATAGCGAAGCGCTCCGTAGGAATCGCTTTTTGGGGATGTGAGAAGGGCGATAGCGAAGCGCTCCGTAGGAATCGCTTTTTGTGGGGATGTAGGGAGGTGCGATCTGCGATAGCGCAAGCGCTGCTGCAAGCAGTTCGCTGTTTGGGGGATGTGGGGGTGCGATCGTTTTGGAGTGAGGGAGCAAGGACGATAGCGAAGCGCTCCGTAGGAATCGTTTTTTGGGACGTGGGGATGGGCGATAGCGCAAGCGCTGCTGCAAGCAGTTCGCTGTTTGGGGAAGTGGGAGGGCGATAGCGCTCTTCGTGACTTGTCAGTTCGCTTTTTTGGGGATGTGGAGAATCGAGAACTAATCATCTCTATTTCCACGAGTTAAATAACGGACTTCCTCCAATAAAATATTAAATCGCTGATCGCTTTCAGCTTGTCTTTGTTTGATCAATTCCATTTCTCGCTGATTTTGAGCAGCTACTTGTAGCAATGCTTGGGCCGTTACTCTCAACCCATCTATGCTATCTTTAACTTCAGTTATACTTTCCCTAACTTCAGTCACACTTTCTCGCAACTCAGTCACACTGGAAGCCAAATCATCAAGCATTTCATCATTCCACCGTTGTACACTCATAGTATGTTTTTAATATTGCAATTAAACTAATATTCTAATTATACGAAAGATATCGCTTTTTGTGGATGTGAGGGGCGATAGCGAAGCGCTCCGTAGGAATCGCTTGTAGGGAATGTGGGAATGCGATAGCGCTCTTCGTGACTTGTCAGTTCGCTGTTTGGGGATGTAGAGGGGCGATCTCTGTTTGGGAATGTGGATTGGTGCGATAGCGAAGCGCTCCGTAGGAATCGCTTGTGGGGATGTGGGAGGCGATCATATTTTTAGAGTATAATATAACAATCTTGATATCTATAACAGAGAACAAAAATGATATCTATTAATCTAGATCGAGAAACGGAAACCTACCTAGCAGAAATCATTACTCAAGAGAATACCACCTCTGAAGAACTGCTAAAAAAACTAATTTATCAACATTGGCAAACCATAAAACCTCGTCAAACCCTAGCTCAAAGACGAGGAAAACATCCAGAGAACCTATTACAAAATGCTGATCCTAAATTATCATTACGAGAAAATCGTAAACAAGCTATTGCAGAACATATTCAAAACCGTCACAAAAATATTATCAATGAATGATTATCCTCCTATTATTCTTAATGATCGCTGTTTTGGGAAGTGGGAGGGCGATAGCGCAAGCGCTGCTGCAAGCAGTTCGCTCTTTGGAGATGTGGGAGGGCGATCGCTTGCTAAAATAGAAGTAACTTAAAGGTTAGAGGAGAAACAAATAAATGATCACATTAGAAATGGCGATCGCTAAAATTAAACAATTACCTCTGGAACTGTAAACATATCGCTAACGCACAAATCCAGAAAAAACTCTCACAAATTAGTATTCAATCTGGATATGAACTACCAACAATTTGTACACCCTATGAACTTATGGGAGATTAACAATGTGAAAAGATGAAGTATTAGAAGAAATTTACAAAATTCGAGAAGAACACGCTAAATCTTTTAATTATGATTTGCATGAAATTTGTCAATATTTAAGGAAAAAACAGGTAGCTAAAAACAGAAAAATTATTACTCAACCTCTGATCAAATCACTATCCTAAACTAAGTTTTGGTATTGAGGGGCGATAGCGCAAGTGCTGACTTGTCAGTTCGCTGTTTGGGGATATGGGAGAGCGATCGCTGCTATAATACAAACAGTTACTCTTTTGTGAAAAAAACACTACAGAAACCCGAAATTTGAGTTTTTATGAGAAAAAAAGTTAGCGAGCACTTGTCAACCAAGGGTTTCAGAATCTAGATTCGGTCAGGGATTTCCGAAAGTCCCTCCAAGAGCGTTACCACTAACACCAATAGCTCATCAAAACTTTTGCAGTTATAATAGTTATAATTATTAACAACCCAGAAAATTATATTCGCAGCTATGAATAACGCATTACAATATATTTGTGATTCAGAAGGGCAAACAGTTTCCGTAGTTGTACCCATTGCCCTTTGGCAAGAAATAATGTCTCAGAGAGAGACAGCTTATCTATTAAGCAGTTCAGCCATGAAAGCAAGATTACTTGCAGCTAGAAAACGTCAAGATGGAATTTCTTTGGAAGCAGCCTGTGAAAAACTTGGAATTTGATATGGATGCTTTTGAGGACTTAGCTTGGTGGATTAAAACTGACCGTAAAAAAGCATTAAAAATCATTAAACTCATTCGTGAAGTACAACGTAATCCATTTGAAGGCACAGGACAACCCGAAGCCCTAAAACACGATTTATCTGGCTGCTGGTCAAGGCGAATAGATCAAGAACATCGTCTAGTTTATGAAGTCCTAGAGGATAAAATCAGAATTTTAGCTTGCCGCTTTCATTACTAGAAATTCGCTTTTAGGAATTCGCTTTTAGGAATATGGAAATGCGTTAGCGGTAGCTTACCGAAGGTATCCCTGTTCGGGGATGTGGGAAGTGCGTAAGCGTTGCGCTGCTGCAAGCAGTTCGCTGTTTGATTTAAGATGAATTGAGAGATTAAATAACACCAGTTTCCGGTCGCATTAGCAAATCGAGGGTGGTCACGATAAAACGATACAGGCAACCTGAAGCCCGAAGTGCCAATTTTCGCAGGAGCAAGAGGGTATGTTTTGGAATCCATAGATGTTAGTACAAATCGTAATAACGATCATATCATCTTAGCAGTTTTCACTATAATTGACGCTATTATTGCGATCACTTTGAACTTTTCGCATTTCTGGCGATAGCGAATGCTGCAAGCAGTTCGCTTTTTAGAAGATGTGAGGTGAGCGATAGTGAAGCACGACCTAAAAATCATTTGCTAAAATAGCAGTAACTTAAAGTTACAGGAAAAACAAATAAATGATCACTTTAGAAATGGCGATAGCGCTCTTCGTGACTTGTCAGTTCGCTTTTTGGGGATGTGAAGGGGTGATCGATGCCTAATTTTCGTTTGGAAGATTGGACTATTAGTTAAAAATGTCTGATAGCGTAGCGCAAGCCATATCAGGATTTACAGAAATATTCTCTATTTTATCATCGTTAATGAACCTTCTTTAATTTTGACTTTATTCACAATACTTTCTTCTAAAAGATGATAGAGAAAATGAGGAGTTTTTAAATTAGCTGAATGTAATAGATTTTGATAAACTCCACACGCTGATTCATCATTTAAAATCCGATTGTGAATAATTCTCGTCCATAAATCCTGGTTATCCTGATTCTGACAACAACAACAAAAAATCTCCAAATGGTGAAAACGTAACTTTATATAGCTTGTGCTACACTATCAGAAAATTTCCCAATCTTCAATTTTTAACCCTTGAACTCGTTGAAATTCCCTGACATGTGAGTAACTAAAGTTAGATTATTCACTAAAGTAATAGAAGCAATTTGTATATCATTTGAACTAATAGGAGTTCCAGAATTTGCTAAATCAGCGCGAATATTGCCATAAATTTCTGCACATTCATCATTAAAAGGTAAAGAAACAAACTGGTTTATAAAAATTTTTTGCACATTTATAGCTTTTTGAGGATTATTACTACGCATAGAACCATAAAATAATTCAGCTTTGACTACAGAACAAACCGCTATTTTTTCCGGTTCTAAATTATCAAGATGATGATTAATACTAGGAGATTTACCCTTGAGATACATGATACAAACATTCGTATCTAGTAAATAAATTAAAGAATCATTTTTCATTAATAACCTCAATTAAATCATCATCCATTGCAAAATCAATATCAGCACAAGCACCATATAAATTAAGTAAACCTGCGGAATGGAGAATATTATTTTGGATTAAAAATTCTTTGAGTTCAGTCTCAGAAGGAAAGTTTAGTAAATCTTTTAGTTCATCAAAATCAATTAATCTTTCTCGAAAGGCTTCTAATACAAGATTATTCAGGATTTTTTGTGGTAAATTACCCCATTGATTGATGATTTTCGTTGTGAATTTATCTGGTAAATCAATTGTTACTTGCATATTTTAAAAATCTCTTAACGGTGCTTAGTTAATTATTTTAGCATAAATTTGTTAAAAATTTAATGTCTGATAGCGAAGCGTAGCGCAAGCCATATCAGGATTTACAGGATTAAAGGATTGACAGGATGTTTTTGATCATTTATGGTTTTCTTTGAATGATCTGGGAATATATTTTTTATCTTAATCAAAATTTATCATCATTAAATATTTACAGAAAATCTACAAATAACAATCCTGTACATCCTTAAATCCTGGTTATCCTGATTCAGACAACCTATTTGTTAATAACTAAAAACTTGAAAGAAATATTATTAGCTTCCCAGTATTCTTTGGCTGAATTTAAAATATCCAATGCTATTTGGTACTGTGTCGGTTC